>JBJHCB010000109.1:0-7805 GCA_050485805.1 Gemmatimonadota bacterium
GCCCGGTCCAGGTCGATGGTGGGATGGTCCACGAACCACTCCGATCCCAGGAGCCCCTTCTCCTCGCCGCTCACATGGACGAAGACCACCGAACGTCGGGGGGCCTCGTCCATGAGGGCCAAGGCCCGCGCCACCTCCAGGAGCACGGCCGTCCCGGAGGCGTTGTCGTCGGCGCCGTTGTAGATGGAGTCCCCGTCCACCGGGGTCCCCACCCCCACGTGGTCGTAGTGGGCCGAGAGGACCACGTACTCGTCCCGGAGGACGGGGTCGCTCCCGGGGAGCATGGCCACCACGTTGGCCGGACGGGCATCTTCCAGCACCTCCAGGGGGAGGTTCCCCTCGAGGCGGGTCCCCACGGCCTCCTGGAAGCGGTCGCCCCGATCCGCACGGGCGGTGAGGTCACCCAGGCCCCCGATCACCCGGGCCGCTTCCTCCCCGGCCAGGTACACCTGGGGGAAGGGGCCCTGCTCCCCCAGGACCCAGGAGGCGGAGGCGAACTGGGGGGCCAGCTGGGGGAACCCGGCGGAGGGGAAGTCCCCGTCCAGGACGTGGATCACCGCCCGGGCCCCGCTCTGTCGGGCGAAGCGCGCCTGGCGGTTGGAGAGCTGGAAGAGGGCATTCCCCCACTCCCCGGGTGTGGAGACCACCGCCACCCGCCCCTCCAGCGAGCCGGGTTCCGGAGGGGCCGCGTCCACGTCCCCCACGAAGACCAGCTCCCCCGTGAGGGCCTCCCCCGCGCCTCCCCGGACGAAGGCATGGGTCCCCACCTGCACCGGGAGCCGGGCGTCGCTCCCCTGCAGCTCCAGGGAGACGTTCTCCAGGTCCGGGCGCACCAAGCGGAAGGGATAGCGCTGATAGAAGGTCCCGTCCTCCCCTGCCGGCTGGAGTCCCGCCCGGCGGTGCTCGCTCACCAGGTAGGCCGCCGCCGCCTCCAGGCCGGGACTGGGTGTGTCCCGTCCCCGGAGGCCGTCGGAGGCCAGGAAGTAGAGCCGGTCGTACATGGACTCGGCGGTGATGACCGCCGCGGGGTCTGAGGACTCCGCGGCCTGGGCCTGGAGACCCGGGACGGAGGGGACGGCCAGGGCCAGGGCGAGAAGGAAGGCCGAAAGGCGAGGGGGCATGGGGAGAACTCTCCAGGTGGTGGTCGAGGCGGGGGGGGAGGCGACCGGTGGTCGCCGGCCGGGACGCCGGGATCCGTAACGCCGGGATCCGGAGCCAGGGGTCCTACCCCGAGGGTGGGGAAGGGATTCCCCCGGGGCGGCGGGCCTGAAGGATCCGGGGCCGCGCAGCGTAGCCATGGGCGAAGGAGAGGGGCCACGGAACGCACCCCGGGCCGCTCCCCCTCCCCCACCCTCGACGTCGGGAGACGCCATGCGGAACACCCTCGCCACCAGTTGGGAGCTGGTCTCGGCCAGCGCATCGGTCCTGAACCGGGACCGGGCCCTCCTGCTCTTTCCCTTCCTCTCGGGGGTGGCGTCGGTGGGGCTCGCCCTGAGTTTCCTGGCGCCCACCCTCCTGGTGGGGGGGCCGGGCGCCATCTTCGAGACCTCCACTCCCCTGGGGCTCGGGCTGGGATTCCTCTTCTACCTGTCCCAGTACTTCGTGGTCTTCTACTTCAACGCGGCCCTGGTGGGAGCCGCCCTCATCCACCTGGACGGGGGTCGACCCACCCTGGCCGACGGCCTCCGGATCGCCTCGGACCACGCAGCCCCCATCCTGGGGTACGCGGCCATCTCCGCCACCGTGGGGCTCTTCCTGAACGCCGGAAGTCAGAAGGGGGGCGGGCTGGGCCGCCTGGGCGGCTCCATCCTCGGGCTCTCCTGGAACCTGGCCACCTTCCTGGCGGTCCCGGTCCTGGTCACCCGCAACGTGGGTCCCATCCAGGCGGTGAAGGAGAGCGCCCGCCTCCTCCGCCGCACCTGGGGCGAGCAGATCAGCGGGACGGTGGGCATGGGGCTGGTCTTCGGAGGGGCGGGGGTCGTCCTGGGTCTCCTCTCGGCCCTCCTCCTCGGGGTGGGCTTTGCGGCGGGGCCCCTCTCCCTGGCCCCCACCCTGGCCCTCCTCATCCCGGTCTGGGTCCTGTTCGCCCTGGTGACGTCGGCGCTCCAGGGGATCTATCGAGCCGCCGTCTTCCGCTACGCCGTGACCGGCGAGGCCGGAGCGGAGTTCGCCCACCTCCCCCTGGACGAGGTGGTCCAGACGCCCCGGACCCCCCGCTCCTGACGGGGAGGGAAACGGCTCCCCCCGACCTCCCCCGGAGCCGGTGGGCTGAGACCCTTGCCGAAGGACCCACCGGGGGTGAACCTTTGCCGGGGAACCGGGTTCCAGGAACCGAGGGGGGCAGACTCCGCCCTTCGCTCCCCGAGTCACATTCACCAGGGGCGGGAGTTCAGAGGGTGCTTCCGGTGCGGAGCGCGCGGATCCAGATCCAGGGGATGAGTTGCGGGCACTGCGTCGCCCGGGTACAGGGGGCGTTGCAGGGTCTCGGAGGAGTGGAGGTGGAGGGCGTCGCCCTGGGCGAGGCCCGGTTCCGCTACGACCCGGAAGCCGTGGACCGGGAACGGATCACGGAGACCATCGAGGAGACGGGGTTCACCGCTGCCGGGATCATCGAGGGTTAGGCCCCCGGAGCTCCGGCTCGACCTTCGCCGGAGGGCCAGGTCATGAGAATCGCAGGTCGGAACGCGCCTTTGTGGCTGGTTGTGGGTGCGTTCATCCTGGGTACGCCCGTCATGGCCCAGGAGACCGACCGCTCCGCCGTCGTGGTGGTGGGGTCCGTGGAAGACCGGTCCGAGGGTGGACCCCTGGCCCAGGTGTCGGTCCGACTCGTCTCCGATCCCCGCAGGGAGGGCTCGGTCCCCCAGGTGGTGGCCGAGCTCCTCACGGGGACCGACGGGCGGTTCACCACCGCCCCGTTGGCGCCGGGCTTCTACCGCATCCAGATCCAGTTCCTGGGATACCAGACCGTGGACGAGCGGATCCTGGTGGACGGGGCCTCCCCCATGGACATCCAGGTGGAGCTCTCCCAGGAGGCCATTGCCCTGGACGGCATCGTCGTGGTGAGCCGACGAAGCCGGGTGCTGGAGAACGAGGGGTTCTACCAGCGCCGCCAGCAGGGCTTCGGCCGGACCTTCACCCGGGACGAGATCCGCCAGAGGGGCGCCACGGCCACCACGGACATCCTGCGGATGGTACCGGGGCTCAGCCTGGCGAGTCCCAACCACATGTCCAGCCCCTATGTCTTCCTCCGGGGCGGGTGTCGGCCGGACATCATCATGGACGGGCTGAACCTGGGGCCCGATGTCCCCATCGACGACATCATGCCCGCCTGGAACCTGGAGGGGCTGGAGGTCCACCGCGCCGCCACCGTCCCCATCCGCTTCCGGGGGAACCCCTGTGGGGCGGTGATCATGTGGACCATCGACCCCTCTGCGCAGGAGCCGGGGAGCCCGTTCAGCTGGAGGCGACTCATGGCCGCCGGCGGGTTCGTGGTCCTCAGCTTCCTGCTCACCCGGTAGGGCGTCGGGGCTCCTCCCCCTCCCCCTTGTCCTTCCCGGTGGGTCACCCCCATTTCCCGCCATGAACATCATTCCCCTCGGCGCGGCGGGACCCGTCACCGGCTCCCGCGCCCTCGTGACGTCCGGCCGTTCCTCCCTCCTGGTGGATTGCGGCCTCTTCCAGGGCCTGAAGCATCTCCGCCTCCGGAACTGGCGACCCTTCCCCTTTCCGCCGGGGCGGCTGGGGGCCGTGGTCCTGACCCACGCCCACCTGGACCACTCCGGCCATCTCCCGGTCCTGATCCGGGAGGGGTTCAGGGGACCGGTCTACGTCACCCCTCCCACGGCGGATCTCCTCCCGATCCTCCTGGAGGATGCGGGGCGGATCCAGGAGGAGGACGCCCGCTACGCGGCGAGGAAGGGGTTCTCCCGCCATGCCGAGCCCCGCCCCCTCTTCACCGAGGCTGAGGCCCGGGCCGTGATCCCCCACCTGGAGCGGGTCCCCTTCCACCAGGAGCGGGCGGTGGGCGGTCTCCGCTTCACCTTCCACCGGGCGGGGCACATCCTGGGGGCGGCCCAGCTCCGGGTGGAGAACCGGGATGGGGATTCCGTCCTCTTCTCGGGAGACCTGGGTCAGGACTCCGATCTTCTCCTCCCTCCGCCGGAGGCCCGGCCCTCCGCCCGCCGCATCGTCATGGAGAGCACCTACGGAGACCGGCTCCACGGAAGCGAGGACCCGGTGGAGGAACTGGCCGGGGTGGCCCGAGGGACGCTGGCGCGGGGTGGGGTCCTCATGATTCCCGCCTTCGCCCTGGGGCGCGCCCAGACGCTGGCCCTGGCCCTCCATCGCCTCCGGGAGGAGGGGCGCATCCCCGGGGTCCCCATGTTCCTGAACTCCCCCATGGCCATCGAGGTGGGGGAGGTCCACCTCGCGCACCTCGGGGAACTCCGTCCTGGCGACGGCGAGCTGGAACGGGCCCTGGAGCTGCTGGAGCCGGTGGCCACCGGAGAGGAGTCCCGGGCGCTGAACACCCGCCGTGGGCCCATGATCATCGTGGCCGGGGCCGGGATGCTCACCGGGGGGCGGATCCTCCATCACCTGCTGGCCTTCGGGGACGATCCCCGGAACACCCTCCTGCTGGTGGGCTTCCAGGCCGAAGGGACCCGGGGGAGGGACCTCCTGGAGGGTCGGCGAACCCTGAAGATCCACGGGCGGCAGGTGGAGCTCCGATGCCAGGTGGAGGTCCGGGACCTCTTCTCCGGGCATGCGGATCGGGAGGGGCTCCTGGCCTGGCTCCGCAGCGGTCCCCCTCCGGAGGGCGGGGTCTCCCTGGTCCACGGCGAGTACCGCTCCGCCGAGGCCCTCCGCCGCGCCATCCGGGACGAGCTGGGGTGGCCGGCTCAGGTGGCAGAGGAAGGTCGGCCCCTGGAGCTGGAGGAGAGGGAGGGGCTGGCCCTGGGGTGGGGCGGATCGACCGACGGCCCCTCTCCCGGGGGGTGAGGCCCGGGGCGCCGCGCCCTCGCTGGCCAGCCTGGCGGAGGGTGAGGCCCCGCCCAGGGGGTCAACCCTGCGGAGGGGTGGGCGGCGGCGTGGGCGGCGGTGTGGGCTGGGGAACGGGTTGGGCGATGGTCCACCGGTCCTGCCGGGGAGGCTCCACCGGGCTCGGCAGGCGCTCCAGCCAGGCGGCCACCGCGTCCACGTCCACCCAACCGGTGCGAACCAGGGGACGATCGGCCAGGAGGGTGAATCCATCGCCCCCGGAGGCCAGGAACTCCGTGGTCCCCACCCGGATCCGTTCCCCGTCCCCGATGGTCCGCCCGTCGGCCGTGAGGACCGCCTCCACCCGGCGCTCCCCCGGGGCCCGTCGGGCCCGGATCCCGGAGATGTGGGTCCACGGCTCCCCCTCCTGGGTGAGCCCGAACTCCAGGGCCGCCCGGAGCTCGGCTCCCGTGAGCTCCACCACCACCAGCTCGTTCTGGAAGGGCTGGAACTCATAGAGGATCCCGAAGGGGAGCTCCCCTTCGGGAAGGCTCCTGCGGAGGGAGCCGTTGTTCACCAGGGCGGCGTCGGCCCCGGTGGCCCACCGCACCGCGTCGGCCAGGAGGTTCCCGGCGGGGTTCTCCTCCGGGCGCCGTTCGGCGTTGGAGAACTCCGTGGCCAGCACCGCCACGGGACGCTCCAGAAGGGGCCGCACCTCCGCGGCCCATTCCTCCACCACCCGGGCCAGGGCGGTGTCCGGGTCCACCCCCTCCTGCCCGGGCTCGCGGATGGAGCGGTGGGTGACCCGCGCCGCCTCCCCCGGGTCCCGCTCCAGATGGGTGACGCTGAAGGCCCGGGAGTAGGCCGGCACCTGGGTGAGGGGGATCCCCCCCGCCTCCGTGAGGTTCCGGAGGTGGGTATGCCCTCCCAGGAAGAGGTCCACCGGCTCCGAGAGGGCCCGGGCGATGTCCACCAGGCGGCCCTCGCACCCCTCGGACCACTCCTCCGGCTCCTCCCCGGGGTGGTCGCATACGGCCCCCACATGCCCCACCACCACGACGAAGTCCACCTCCCGGTCCCGAAGCTCCCGGACCGCCAGGTCGATGGCCGGGGCCTCCTCCAGGAAGAGGAGCCCCCGGGTGTTCCCGGCCATGACGACCTGGGGGGTCTCGGCCAGCGCCACCCCCACCACCCCGATGCGCACCCCGTCCCGCTCCAGCTCCACCCAGGGGCGGATCCAGCCGGGCCAGTTCCCCGTGGCCTCCTCCACCACGTTGGCGCCCAGCCAGGGGAACCGGCTCTCCGCCACCCGGGCCCGGAGGGTGTCCAGCCCCCAGTCGAACTCGTGGTTCCCCAGGGCCGCGGCGTCGAAGCCCTTCCGGTTGTGGACATCGATGGAGGCCTGCCCCCAACTCAGGTTCGAGACCGCCGTGCCCTGCATCACGTCGCCGCCGGAGAGAAGGAGGGTGGGCCCCGGGAACCGGACCCGGAGGGAATCGAAGTGGGCGGACTCCAGGGCCGAGCCTCCCACCGTGTCCCCGTCCACCACCTGGGGGAGGATCCGGCCATGGAAGTCGTTGGTGTGGAGGACCTGGAGCCGGACCGGCCCGGCCAGGTCGGACGGGGTCGGCTCCCCGGGGGAAGGGCCCGCCAGGGCGCAACCGGCCAGGGCGAAGGGCCACAGGAGACGGCCGGCCAGGTGGCGGCTACGAGAGGGATGGAAGGCCACGGCGGAGGGGAGTGGTGGGTGGGCGGCTGGCGAGGACGGGCCCGACGGAGGGCGATCCGCCCCCCCGGAAGTACCGGGGAGCCTCCCGGGGGATCCCACGGGGATGGTGGCCGGCCCCGGGGTGGAACGGCAGGGGCTCCGACGCCACATTCCAGCATGCCCGTCGCCACCCCCCGTTCCGTGCACCTCCTCCTCTGGGAGGGGGTGGAGCTCCTGGATTTCGCCGGGCCCGGACAGGTCTTCGCGGTGGCGGGGAAGGGGAGCGCCTTCCGGGTCCGGACCGTGGCGGCGCACCCCGGTCCCATCCGTTCCCAGGGCTTCCTCCAGGTGGTCCCCGACCTGGTCCTGGATCAGGCGCCGCCGGCGGACGTGCTGGTGATCCCGGGGGGAGAGACGGATCGGGCGGTGGGCGATCCCTCCCTCATGGACGGACTCCGACGGGCCACCGCAGAGGCCGGGCTTGTCCTCTCGGTCTGCACCGGAGCCCGGATCCTGGCTGCGGCGGGGCTGTTGGAGGGACTCACCGTCACCACCTGGCACGGGGCCCTGGACCGCCTCCGGAACGAGGCCCCCGGCGCACGGGTGGTCTCCGGGGTCCGCTGGGTGGACAACGGCGGGGTGATCACCGCCGCCGGGGTATCGGCCGGGATCGATGCGGCCCTCCATGTGGTGGGGCGACTCCTGGGGGAGGCCGAAGCCCGCCGGGTGGCCGGCTACATGGAGTACCCGGCCCCCGCCGGGGCGGAGGCGTCGGGGATGGTGGTGGGGCGGGATCCATGAGCGCCCCCTCCGTCCGGTGGCGGCTCCTCCTGGGGCTCCTCCACCGTCTCCCCCAGGGGCTGCTGAGCCGCGCCACGGGACGGTTGGCGGATCTTCCGGTACCGGGCCCGCTGCGGGGGGCCGTCATCGGAGGCTTCGCGCGCCTGGTGGGCGTGGACCGGTCCGAAGCCGAGGCCCGACCCCGGGACTACCCGTCGGTGGGGGCCTACTTCGTCCGCCGGCTCCGGCCGGGCGTCCGGAGCTGGCCCCGGGATCCCCAGGTGGTGACGAGTCCCGTGGACGGCGTCGTGGGAGCGGTGGGGAGGGTGGAGGGGGGCAC
>JBJHCB010000110.1:0-7795 GCA_050485805.1 Gemmatimonadota bacterium
GGTGGGCATGGGCTTGGCGTTGTAGATCTTCAGCGCCTTGAGCCGGAAGTTCAGCATCCACTCCGGCTCGTCCTTCTGGGCCGAGATCTCCCGCACCACCTTCTCGTTCAGGCCGCGGCCCGACCGGAAGACCGGCTCGTCCTCGGTGATGAAGTGGTACTTGTACTCGTCCAGGCCAAGGCCGTCGACGACTTCGTTCTTGGGCATGTCAGATCCTCGTTCGCTGGGGTGAGGTCCCGGCGTGGCGGCGGGCTCCGGTCGTCAGACCTCGGAGGTCCGGAACTGCTCGTATCCCTGGGCCTCCAGGCGCTCCGCCAACTCCGGGCCCCCCGATTCCACGATCCGCCCCCCCACGATGACGTGGACGTGGTCCGGACGGATGTAATCCAGGAGCCGCTGATAGTGGGTGATGATGAGGACCGCGAGCTCCGGGTTCTCCTCGTGGAGGCGGTTCACCCCATTGGAGACGACCTGGAGGGCGTCGATGTCGAGCCCCGAGTCCGTCTCGTCCATGACCGCCAGGGCCGGCTCGAGCATGGCCATCTGGAGGATCTCGTTCCGCTTCTTCTCACCCCCCGAGAACCCGTCGTTCACCGGTCGTTCGGCGAAGGCGGGATCCATGTCCAGGAGCTTCATCCGGTCCAGGAGCTGGTCCTGGAAGTCGAACAGATCCAGCTCCTCTCCCTCGGGGGCCCGGGCCTGCAGCGCCGTGCGGAGGAAGTTGGCGATGGACACGCCCGGGATCTCCACCGGGTACTGGAACGCCAGGAAGACCCCCTGGAGGGAGCGCTCGTCGGGCTCCATCTCCAGGATGCTCTTCCCCTTGAAGACCACGTCCCCCGAGGTCACCTCGTAGCCGGGATGTCCGGCCAGGACCTTCGCCAGGGTGCTCTTCCCGGAGCCGTTGGGCCCCATGATGGCATGGATCTCCCCTGGACGGAGGTCCAGGTCCAGACCGTGGAGGATCTCCATGTCCTCGTCGGCCACCTTGGCGTGGAGGTCACGGATGGAAAGGAGGATGGTATCGCTCATGAGCGGAAGCGCCCCGTGGGGTTCGTTGGATAGACGTGGAAGATGGAGCGGGGGGACAGCGGGGAGAAGGCTTTATCAAGAATGATTCTCGTTTTCGTAAGCTATTCCCCACCCGGGGGATGGTCAAGGCTGGCGACGTTCCCCGCGGGGGTACAGGTGGGGGGTCGGGGGGGTCCCCTGCACGGAGCGGGGGGAGTCAGTACATTCGGACGCGGTGCCAGGGTTCCCCGGGAACCGACGAGATGAGGCGGGAGGGTTCGGGATGCGCGCATTCTGGCGGAAGCGGGAGCGACGGGAGGCGGGACCGGTGCTGGGAGGCGTGCAGCTGGGGCCCCGCCCCTGGCTCGTCCTGGGGGGGGGTGGGCTCCGGGGTCTGGCCCAGGTGGGGGCCTGGCGGGCCCTGGACGAGGCCGGGTTCCGCCCGGCGGGAATCGTGGGCACCAGCATCGGCGCCCTGGTGGGCGCCTGCATCGCAGGCGGTCGGCGTGTGGACGAGCTGGAGGAGGAGGCCCGGGAGCTCCAGCGTCCGGACATCGCCCGCCTGCAGCGTCGTGCCCTCTGGGTGAACGGGATCCGCTCCGAGGCCCTCTTCCGGGGGGACGCCCTGGAGGCCTACCTGGGACGCATCCTGCCGCAGGGGGGGTGGCAGGACCTCCATATCCGGTTCCAGGCCAACGCCGTGGAGCTGGGATCGGGGCGGGAGGAGTGGTTCGGCCCGGGGGCCCGGACCGACGTCTCGCTTCCCCGAGCCGTGTATGCCTCGGCCGCCCTGCCTCTCTTCTATCCGCCGGCCCGCATCCCCGGAGGCGCCTACGTGGACGGGGGGGTGGCGGACGCCCTTCCCCTGGCGCGGGCCCGGGAGCTCGGGGCCACCGGGATCGTGGCCGTGGACGCCGGCTCCGGGGAGGGGTCGGAGGTGCGGAAGGTGCTGGCTGACGGCATGCTGGCCATCCACCAGCGGGTCATGTCCATCCAGTCGGGTCGACGGCGTCGGGAGGAGGTGGCCTCCTGGACCGGGCCTCCCCTCCTCTACATCCGGCCCCGGCTGGACGGGTTCGGGACCTTCGAGTTCGAGGCGGTGGACTACTTCCTGGGGGAGGGCGAGCGGGCTGCCCGGGAGGCCATGGGCCTTCCCTACCGGGAACTCCGCCCCCGTCCCCCGAAGAAGGGGGCGGAACCGGACCCCCTCTCCGTCCCACCCCCCCCTCCCCCCCGTTCCCGAGGGAGCGGATCCGCCCCGGACCGGGGCGGGAACCGGGGGCCACGAGCGGGCGAGGGGTCGGAGGAGGCCGCACCCGGGGCCCGGCCGGGGAAGGGGGAGGACTAGCCTCCGGCCATGGCCCGGACCACGTCGTCGATCCCGGAACGGATCCGGGCCGCCGGTTGGTTCCCCGCGTTGGTGAGGACCACGAAGACCAGCTCCCTCCCCTCGCCGTCCACCAGGTAGCCCGAGAGGGCGTTGGCATGGGTGATGGAACCCGTCTTGGCGAAGAGCCGGCCCCGGAGGTCCGGGAGTCGGTTCGTCAGGGTTCCATGCACGGTGCCCGGGGTGGCCATGGCCCCCCGATACTCTCCGCCCCACGGGGCCTGCCGGGCCCGGGCCAGGATCCGGGCCAGGGCCCGGGGGGTCACCAGGTTGTAGCCGGCGAGCCCCGAGCCGTCCCGGAAGTAGATGTCCAGGCTGTCCACCCCCAACTCCCCACGGAGGAGGTCGTGGATGACCCGGAAGCCCTCCTCCCAGCTCCCCTCCTCGCCCCGCGAGGCCCCCAGCGTCCGGACGAGCTGCTCGGTCATCCAGTTCTGGCTGGGGGCCAGGATCTCGCCCACCAGCGCCATGAGGGGGGGGGACTCGAACCGGGCCACCTCCACCGCGGCCGGGGGCCGCTCCTCCCGACTCCACACCACCTGGACCCCGTCCCGCACCGGGATCCCGTGAGCCTCCACGGCTCGGAGGAGGGCATGGGCTCCCTGCCGGACCGGGTCCCGCTGGGGTCGGGACAGGGTGCGTCGGGCTCCGGGGGGGAGGCGGCCCTCCAGCACCCACCGCCGCGACTCCGGCAGGTACCCTGCCTCCAGCTCCGCTGGCTCACCGGCCCCTCCCGTCCGGACGCGGCTCTCCACGAAGTCGTTCGTCCCCAGGGGCCGCCAGGAGACCCGGGCGGGGTCCCCCGGGCGGGAGCCCCCGGTCACCGTCATGTCCAGGAGCCCGTGGCCCACGGCGAAGGCCCCGCCCGTGGCCGCCGGTCCCCGGGAGAGGTTGCCCACCAGCCACCCGGTGGGGACCGAGGTGGAGTCCCATGCGGAGGCATCCACCACCAGCGCGCCCTCCACCCGCCGCACCCCCGCCTCTGCCAGCCGTCGGGCCACTCCCTGGAGGGCCGCTTCGGCCGAGGGGTGGAAGGGCGGCCCCAGGGAGGGGTCCCCGGAGCCCCGGAGGACCAGGTCGCCGTGGATCACCCCCTCCCGGGGAGGGGCATCGGCATGGAAGGGGGTGACGTAGCGGTGCGAGGGGCCCAGGAGTTCCAGGGCGGCCCAGGTCACCGGGATCTTCATGTTGGAGGCGGGAACGAAGGGGAGGTCGGCGTTCCGTTCGTAGAGGATCCGCCCGTCGGCGGGGTCCATGAGGACGATCCCCCAGTGGATCCGACCCAGGAGGGGACGCTGGAGCACGGCTTCCACCCGGGGGCCCGGTGCCGTGCTGCCCACCGACGGCTCCATGGTCCCCGGGGTCGCCTGACCCCCGGCGCCCACGGGGAGCCCGGCCAGGAACCCCCACAGGAGTCCGGCCCGGATCCAGCCGGGTGCGCTCCTTCGTTCCCCCGGCAAGGCGCGTCTCCCCGGCATGGCGCTGCCCACGTCTATTCCTCCGAGGGTTCCAGCACCACGGCCGTGCCGTAGCAGAGGATCTCCGACGCCCCGGCCATGATCTTCGAGGTCTGGAAGCGCACGCAGATCACCGCGTTGGCGCCCATGGCCTCCGCTTCCTCCACCATCCGGTCGATGGCCTGCTCCCGGGACTGGGCCATCATCTTGGTGTACTCGGGGATCTCACCTCCCACGAGGAAGCGGAGCCCGGCCAGGATGTCCTTCCCCAGGTGTTTGGCCCGGATGGTGTTGCCCCGCACCAGGCCCAGGGCGCCCCGGACGCGGAAGCCGGGGATCTCGCTGACGGTGGTGACGATCATGGGCGCCCCGTGGGGGATGGGTTCCGGCGTGTCATCGCTCCACGTCCCGATACGGATCGGTGCGGAGCTCCCGGATCCGGTCGTGGATCACGGTGGCGAAGAGGAGGAGGATCCCGATGACGATGGCGCTGGTGGCCACCTTCTCCCAGGTGGGAGCGGGTGAGGTGCTGTAGACCCAGGCCACGTGGGACATCCAGGCCAGGGCCCCCATCACCAGGAGGATCCACCCCACGGGACGGGTGAGGCGACGGTTCACCGCCGCCCAGACCGAGGGGGGGTGTCCCCGCCCGGGAGCCCGAAAGGTCATTCCGGAGAGATCGTCCTGGAGGGAGCGGAAGACCGCCAGCTCCCTCCGGAGCTCCGTGGAGCGGGCGAGCTCCTCCTCGAATCGGAGCCGATCACCGGGGGAGAGCTCCCCGTCGACATAGCGCATGAGGGCCTCCCTGAGGCTCTCATGGGTCGTCCAGTGCGGCTCCTGTCCCTCGGGTCCCATCACGGGTACTCCGCTCCCATCTCGAGCAACACATCCCGGAGGGCCTTCCGGGCATGGAAGAGACGGCTGGCCACCGTCCCCTCCGGTATCTCCAGGATGGAGGCGATCTCCTGGTATCGGAATCCCTCCAACTCCTTGAGCACCAACACCTCCCGCTGGTCTTCCGGGAGCCGCTCCAACGCCTTCCAGAGGAGGCGTCGGGCTTCGGCCCGCTCCCGCTTGCGCCGCCCGCTCCCCGGCCCGTCGTCCCCCTGCAGATCCAGCAGGCCGTCGTCCACCACCTCCACCCGGAAGCGGGCCGCCCGACTCCGGAGCAGGTCCCGGCACTGGTTCCGGAGGATCTGGAAGAACCAGGGACCGAAGCTCCGCTTCGTGTCGAACCGGGGAAGCGCCTGGAAGGCCTTCACGAAGGCCTCCTGGAGGGCGTCCCGGGCGTCGTCGGGGTTTCCCATCATCCCCAGGGCCACCCGGAGGCCCTGGGGCTCGTAGGCCCGGACCAGCGGCTCATAGAACCGTGCGTCTCCGCCCCGGCACTTCCGGATCAACTCCCGTTCGACCTCCGGTTGCACGTCACTCCCTCCCGGGGGGTTCGGACTCCATACGAGGGAGACCCCCGAAACCTTCATGGGGACCCCGGCGCGCCGCTTCGGCGAGGGCGTCCACGGCCTGGTCCACCTCCTCTTCCAGGGAATAGGCGTGGGGGGAGAGCCGGAGGGCCGCCTCCACCCCCTTCTCGTCGAAGTCCAGCACGGCCGAGGTCCGGTCCACCCAGGAGGTCCGGATCCCGAGGGTGCGGAGGTGATCCCGGAGGGGAGCGGGGTGCCATCCCCGGACCGAGACGGTGACGATGGCCGAGAGGGAGGGGCCCCGGTCCAGCACCCGGATCCCCGGGACCGCAGCCAACCCGTCCCGAAGACGGCCGGCGAGCCCCCACGCCCGGGCCTGGACGGCCTCCACCCCCAGCTCCAGGGCGTAGCGGGCGGCGGCGCCGGTCCCCAGCACCAGGGCCCAGGCGAACTCCCAGCTCTCGAAGCGCCGGGCGTCCGGGGCCGGCTGGGCCAGGTCGGCCTCGATCCAGTCGGCGCCCCTGAGGTCGGGAAAGAGGGGGAGGATCCCGTCCTCCAGGGCATGGGGATGGATGTAGAGGAAGCCCGATCCGCGGGGACCTCGGAGGAACTTCCGGGCCGTGGCCGAGAGGAAGGTGACCCCCAGCGCCTCCACGTCCACCGGCATCTGGCCCACGGACTGGCAGGCGTCCAGCAGGAAGGGGATCCCACGTTCCCGGCAGGCCGCACCCACCGGGGCCGGATCCTGGACCAGCCCCGAGTTGGTGGGGATGTGGGTCATGGCCACCAGGCGGGGGCGGAGGCGGTGGATCCGTTCCACCATCCCCGGCAGGTCCACCCCGCCGGCGGGCCCGTCGGGCGCCCGTTCCACCCGGATCCCGAAGCGCTCCTGGAGGGCCAGGTACTGGATCTGGTTGGAGACGTAGTCGTGGCGGGTGGTGAGGAGGACATCCCCGGACCGGAAGGGAATGGAGGAGAGGGCCTGGGTGAAGGCCAGGGTGGCGCTCTCCTGGAAGGCCACCGTTCCGGGTGCGGCGTTGAGGAGGGCTTCCACGGCCCGGTACGCGTCGTCGATCTCTTCCCGGGCGGCGTCCTCGGCCTCGTATCCTCCCCGTTCCACCTCCCGTCGGAGATGGGTGTCCACCGCCTCCAACACCGGGGTCGGGACCAGCGCCGCCCCGGCATTGTTCAGATGGTTGCCGAAGGCGACCCCCGGGGTCTCGGTCCGGAGCCGGCCCACGTCCAGCGGGGGGTCGGGGTCGGGTGGGGTCACGGGTACGGAGGAGGGGAGGAAGGGGGAAGTGGAACGCCCGGGCCCGGGGAGGGACCGCCGACGCTCCGGGGCGTGGCGCCATCAAGGCGCACCGCAATGTATGGTGTCGCTCCCGGTCTGTCGCGGAGGGCTCCCATCGGACTTCACCGGCCCGGGGGTTCTCCTGTACCTTCGACTCGTTCCGGGAGGCCCATCTCCCGACCGGTGCTCCGGGCCGCTCCCCGGCCTCGCGGCTCCACCGACCCACGCCCCGCACGCGTCCCATGGTTCCTTCCCCGTTCGACCTGGACACCCCCGTGGACCGGCTCTCCCTCCCCCGGGTCCGATCCCTGGTGGAGGAGCTCCGGGAGGAGATCCGACGCCACGACCACCTCTACTACGTGAAGAGCCGCCCGGAGGTGGCGGACTCGGTCTACGATGCCCTCTTCCGGAGACTCCAGGCCCTGGAGGAGGCCCACCCGGAGCTGGTGACACCCGACTCCCCCACCCAGCGGGTCGGCGCCGAGCCCGCGGACAGCCTCCCCACCGTCCCCCACGCGGCTCCCATGCTCTCCCTGGACTCCACCCAGGATCCGGCCGAGGTGCGGCGCTTCGACGAGCGGGTCCGGAAGGCGGTGGAGGGCGGGGAGGTGGAGTACCTCCTGGAGCCCAAGCTGGACGGGGTGTCCATGGAGTTGGTGTACGAAGAGGGGATCCTTTCCCGGGCCGTCACCCGGGGGAACGGACGGGAAGGGGAACGGGTGACGGAGAACGTCCGCACCATCCCGTCCGTGCCCCTCCGCCTCCGGGAGGTGGAGCGCCCGGCCCCGGCCTTCCTCTCCATCCGGGGGGAGGTGCTCATGCGGCTCTCCGCCTTCGAGACCCTGAACCAGGGACTCCTGGAGCAGGGGGAGGAGCCCTTCGCCAACCCCCGGAACGCCACCTCGGGCGCCATCCGGCAGCTGGATCCCTCCATCACGGCCCGCCGGCCCCTGGAGCTCCTGGCCTTCGACATCCTGGAGGTCCGGGGGGCGACCTTCCGGACGGACCTGGAGGGGCTCCAGGCCCTGGAGGGATGGGGCTTCCCCGTGCCGGAGCGGGCCGTCCTGGCCCGGACGGTGGAGGAGATCCTGGCCTACCACGAGGCGTACGACCGGGACCGGGACGAACTGGACTACGAGATCGACGGGATCGTCGCCAAGGTCAACGACCTGAACGAGCGGGCCGACCTGGGCGCCACCTCCCGGCACCCCCGCTGGGCCCTGGC
>JBJHCB010000111.1:0-7760 GCA_050485805.1 Gemmatimonadota bacterium
GATCACGGCCACCCACCCCCCCATCCCGTCCGGTCTCCGGGTCGGCATCCCCTCCGGCACGAACCAGCTTCCGTCGGCGCGCTGGAAGGCCAGGTGGTGGAGCCCGGGGCGGAGGTCGAGGGCGGCCTCCCACCAGAGGCCGTTTCGATGCATGGGAACGGGGGACCAGTTGCTGAAATCCCCGGCCACGTACGGAGGGTGGGAGGCCTCGGTGAGGGGGATCCGGACCAGTGAGCCGCTCCGCTCCCGGGGAACGACCCCGGTCCCGGTGGTCCCCGGCACCGTGGAGCCCAGACGATGGCTCACACCCACCCCCCAACTGGTCCGGGGAGCCCCCAGGTAGAGGGGGTCGAAGGATTCCCGGCGGACGTTGCCCCAGAGGGCGGTGGCGGAGGTCACCCCGAGGGAGGCGCCCACTCCCCACGAGGCGCCGGACCCCCCGTCCGGGAGCCCGGCGATCCAGCCACCCATGGAGCCCCAGGCGGCTCCCCGGTCCCCGGCGAGGGAGAGGGTTCCCCCGAGGAAGGTATAGGCCTCGTTCGAGGAACGGAGATGGCGCGCCTCGCCCCCGCCCCGGGCGGTCGCGCCCAGGGGCAGGAGGAGTCGGAGATCCGAGACGTGCAGGGTCCGGGTCCATTCCGTACCGCCCACCTCCCCCCGGTGGTGGGACACCCCGCTCCGTCCCTCCGCCACCACGGACCCCATGGACCAGCCCACGAGGGGAAGGACCTCTCCACGCAGGCCCCAGGACGATCCCTCCACCGTGGGGTCCCGCTGCCCGTGGACCAGGGCGGTTCCATCGAGTCCCCACTCCAGGCGCCCCCGGCGGACGGCAAGGCGCTGGAAGAGGGAGGCCACTCCCCAGGTGGGTTGGTCGGAGCCCAGGGGAGCCGCCATGGCCACGTGAAGGGATCGATCCGGGGACCCATGCCGCAGGCCCAGGATGGCGTGGGTGGACCGGGAGGACACGGGGGCCGTCTCCCAGGAGGCCTGGCCGGCGTGGAGATCCGCCGACCATCCCTGGGCCGGGAGATGCGTCGGAGCCACTCCCAGCAGGGCGAGGGAACTCCCGAGGAGGGAGCCCATCCGGAGGACCGTCCAATGCCTCACGTCCCTGGCCTTCCGCCTGGGGGAACGGAGGAGAGTGGGTCCGGACCGACCCCACCGAACCCCCTCCCCGGGTCGCGCCCTCAGGATTCCCGCCCCCCGTTGGTGAGGAGAAGGGCCAGCCGGCTGTTCTCCCCCCCGAACCCATCGTCCACCCGGGGTGCCGACGGGTCCGCAACCCACTCGTCCCCATCCACCACGAAGGCGTAGTCGTGGACGCCCGGGGTGAGGGGAACCAGAACGGTCCATGCCCCCTCCCCCGTCTCGTGGAGGACGTACCGGGGTTCCCACCCGGTGAAACTTCCCGCCAGGCGGACGTCGGAGGCGTCCGGGGCGTCGAGGCGGAACTGGACGAAGATGGTGGGGCCTGCAGCCGGGCCGGGGACCGAAGCCGCGTCCCCGGCGGCGGGGAGGATCTCGCCTCCGGCTCCTCCCTCCCCTCCCCTCCCGGGCAGGATCACCACCAGGAGGAGGGCCGCGGCGGCCAGGAGACCCCAGGCCGGTCGGACCCGGAGGGTGCGGGGCGTCCAGAGCCACCCCATGGCCCCGGCGGAGCCCCTGCGACCGGCCCTGAAGGGTTCTTCGCCCGGGCTCCCCGTCCGGTTGTGGGGAGCCCCTTCCGACACCCCTGAGGTGGAGCTCCGGGGGGCATCGCCGTGCGCCGTGCCCCAGGCGATGCGGCTCATGACCGAGGCCGTCACCTCCACTGTGCTCCGCCGCGCGGCGGGCACCGCCTCTTCCAGCACCCGGAGATGCTCCTCTACCTCGGCCCGCTCCCGGGGCGTCAACGCCTCGAAGGGGAGCTCGCCGTCCAGATAGCCGTGGACCCGCTCGTTCATGTCGTCTCCCGGTGATGCATCGATGGCCCCACCCCCCTCTTTACCTCCTTAGACGATCGAGCCCCCCATCCGTCACCTGCGCCCCATCCGACCCCCCCGGAGGAACCAACCCCCTCAGAGGAACCAACTCCCCAGGAGGAGCCCGGCGGCGATGGCCAGGAGGCCGAGGAAAAGGCTGGTCGCCACATAGAGGGCGGCGAGGGATCGCGCTCCCTCCTCCTCCAGCCGAACGGTCTCGAAGGCGAAGGTGCTGAAGGTGGTGAAGGCGCCCAGCAGGCCGATCTCCACGAACGCCCCCACGCCGGCGAGGGTGCCCGGTCGGGACAGGAAGGGGATCAGCAGGCCCAGCGCGAAGGAGCCCGAGAGGTTCACGGCGAGGGTTCCCCAGGGAAATCCGGTTCCGGTTCGCCGATGGATCCACCGGGAAAGCTCGAAGCGGCCCCACGCCCCCACCGCCCCCCCCAGCGCCACCATCAGGAGGAGCATGCCCACCCCCCCTGGCCACCCCCACCCTGGAAGCCCCGTCCCCCGAACCCATCTGGTCGCCTGGACATTGCGCTACCTTCCCTCCTGAGCTGCCACCCCTTCCCATCGGACCCATCGGGCCCATCGGGCACCTGCCCCCGCTCTCTCCAGCCGAACCTGAGGAGGCCTCCCTCCCCATGCAAGCCGATCCGCCGCTGGGGCCCTGGGTGGCCCTGGGAGGCGCCCTGGGAGCGACCCTCCGGTATCTCCTGGGGGGCTGGATGGCCCTCTGGACCGTTCCCGGCTTCCCCTGGCCCACCTTCACGGCGAACCTCGTGGGGAGCGGGGTGCTGGGGTTCCTGGCGGGTCAGCTGGTGCCTCCCTCGGCCTTCCCACGCCTCCGGGCCTTCCTCACCATCGGGCTGTGTGGAGGCTTCACCACCTTCAGCACCTTCGATCTGGAGGTGCTGCGGCTCCTCCGGTCGGGGGCCTTCGGGACGGCCGGGGTCTACTCCCTGGGAAGCGTGGGGGCGTGCGTGGCAGGGGTCATGGCCGGCCTCCACCTGGCCCGGAGGCACTTTCCCAGGACCAGCCGACACTGACGGGGCTTCCCTGCACGACCCCCCACGGCGGCACCCATCCCGACCATGGCTCGGCTCCTCTCCGGGTCCGACTCCCCTCAGGGCCCGCGGATGGGCGCGGGGGTCCAGGTGAGGCCCACTTGGAACCCCATCCCTCCTTCTCCGGTGTCGAAGCGGTGGGCCCAGCTCAGGTCCAGGGCCAGGCGGGCGGGAAGGACCTCCGTACTGAGGCCCGCCTGCCCCTCCACTCCGTCTCCGGAAAGCCCGAAGAGCTCCCCGACCAGGAGGAGTCGAGGGGCCACCTCCAGGTCGCTCCGGACGCCCCAGGCCAGGCCATGGTGGTCGTGGGTGTGATCCAGGTGGTTCTCCCGCTCGAAGCCCCATCCGGCGTTCAGGTGGATCGCGGCGGGAATGGCCTGGAGGTTCAGGGAGAGGGGGATGTGGGCCCACGCCGACGTGGGTGCGGACCCCTCCTGGAGGGGGAGGGCCCCACCCATCACCAGACCCCATCCCCACCGATCCTCCCCGCTGTCCCGGAGGATGACCTTCCCCTCCACCACACCGTGGAATCCCCGACCTCCGAAGCCGGCGTCCACGTGGGAGAGCCCGAGGGTGGCCTCGGTTCGGGGCAGGAACTGACAGCCCGGGAGGAACCACGCCTCCGCCTGGCCCCACCAGGCTTCCACCTGGCAGGCCCCGAGACCCACGGTGGCGGCGTCATCCACCACGAATTGCTGGGCGACGGCACTCCGGGGGAGGACTACCGCGCCCAGGGCGAGGAGGCAGAGGGCCAGCGGGACGGAGGAGAGGCGAGCCAGGGCAGATGTGGCGGATCCCCCGAGGTGCCCGGGGTGGGCGACCCGGCGGTCCCGGAGGGAGGAAGGAATGGAACGGGAACGGGAACGGGAACGGGCCGAACGGTAGCCCCCTCGGAAAGCGGGGGCAACCCTCGCCGCGAACGGACTCCGACCTCCGGAGGGGCACCGGCCTGAGAACGGTCAGGGGTCCGGCGAAGGGACACGGGCCGGCTCACCCGGCTCCTGACACCCCCTCCCCCGGGCCCCGGACCGAGCGGACCTGCTCCAGATGGTGACGGCCATGCCAGGCGTACAGCTGGAGGTTGTGCGCCAGGCGCACCTCCCCCTGCTCGGGATGGAGGATCACGCGCTGGAAGGCCTCCCCGGGAAGCTGTCGGAGGAACGCCGCCCATCGGGCATGGAGCCCTTCCAGGATCCGGAGGGAGGGTTCCACCTCGCCCTGACGGGCATCGGGAAGCTCGGCCCACGCCGCCTCGTCGTAGGCCAGGATCCGGGGGGCGTCCTCCAGGGCGCCGAACTTGAAGCGGAGGTAGCTGTGGAGGTGACTGTCCGCCAGATGGTGGACGACCTGCCGGGCCGTCCAGCCCCCGGGGCGATACGGCTGATCCAGCGCGCCCGGCGGCAGCTCCGAGATCACCTCCCGGAGGAGGCTGGGGAGGGCTTCGATCTCCTGGATGAGGGATTCCCGCTCGCGTTCCGACAGGGAGGCCCGCGGTCGGAAGGGCCCCGCCGGAAACCGGAGCGCATCGTGGGCGGGCGACGGGTTCGGGGGCCCTGCATCAGGGGTGGACACCTCAGGCCTCGTCGGCGGAAGGGCCGTAGATCCCGGGGACGGGGACCCCCAGGAGACGGTAGTACACCGTGAGCTGCCCCCGGTGGTGGGCCGTGTGGCTCACCAGGAACCGGCGCAGGAGGAGATGCCGGGGCCCCTGGAAGTAGACCGTCTCCCCGTGCCGGAGCCGCCAGGTCGCCTGCAGGGCCTCCGGATCCAGGGAACCGATGGCCGCCTCCGCCGCTCCCCGCCGCTCGTCGAAGAGCGCCAGCAGCTCCGCCTGCGTCCGGGCCGATGGCGGCACGTACGGGTGATCGGCCATGTTACGCTCGGGTTCGGCGGCGATGACCCGGGCGAACTCGGGCAGGGAGGCCACATGCCCTGCCAGCGTGGACAGGCTCATGGACCGCTCGTGGGGCTTCCAGTCGGGATTCCCGTCCGGGTATGCGGCCAGGAGGCGGCGGGTGGCGTCGAACTCCTCGGACAGATCCGCGAAGACCAGGTCGAGGGGGACGCTGGGGAGGGCCTGGGAGGCCCCGTTGGGCTCAGTCATGGGAGGCCCCGCTGGCTTCGGTCATGGGAGGGTCGTCCGATGGAGGTGTGGGGAATCCCGGCCCCGGGGGCCGCGCTGCGGGATCCCGGGTCCTGGCGGCCCGATGGCAGGACACCCGAGATTACCGAAGATACCCCGAATCTGCAAGACGATTCTTCTCCACGCCCACTCCCGGATCCCCCGATGCCCACCCCCGACGCCTCGATCCCTTCCCCGCACCCCCGGGCCACCACCGACCTCAGCGGGTTCCCCGTGGTGGTGGCCACCGAGCTCCGCTGGGGGGACATGGACGCCTTCGGGCACGTCAACAACACCCTCTTCCTCCGCTACTTCGAGATGGCCCGGGTGGCCCACTTCGAGGCCATCGACTTCCAGCATCCCCGGGGGGTGGGGCCCATCCTGGGGTCCGTCTCCTGTCGGTACATCCGGCCCCTGGTCTATCCCGACCGGATCCGGGTCGGGGCTCGGGTCACCCAGGTGTCGGAGGACCGCTTCCGGCAGGAGTACGTCCTGGTGAGCGAGACCCAGGACCGGGTCGTGGCCGTGGGGGAGGGGGTCGTGGTGGCGTACGACTACGACAAGGGAGTCCGGGCCTGCCTCCCCGACGGCGTGAAGGATCGGATCCGCAGACTGGAGGAGGGAAAGACGGGATAGCGAATCCCCGGATCAGGGCTCCGGGGGGGTGCTCCCCTTCCCCACCACCGTGTGCCAGGGTCGCACGCGCCAGCGGGTGACCAGCCCGTTCCTCACGTAGGGGTCCGCCCGTGCGAACGCCTCGGCGGCCTCCGGCCCCTCCCCCTGGAAGAGGAGGAGGGCGCCCTGCACCGGCTCCCCCACCGCCCCACCCAGGACCAGCTCTCCCCGGGCCTCCGCGCGGCGGGCCAGCTCCAGGTGCTCGTTCCGGAACGCGGCCCGGCGCTCCAGGTAGTCGGGGGCCGCATCGTACTCCAGGAGGTAGTGCATGGGGGCGCTCCCCGGATCGGGTTCGGGAGGGGCCCTTCCCCGGGCCCCTGGATCTCTCCAGAGTAGGGGGGGGCGCCCCCGGCGGAAAGCCACGGCCCGGTCCCGCCGGCGCGTTGGGGACGCCCCCGCCGCCGCGCCCCTGCCGCTCGGGGCCGTCCCGTCGCCCTCCCATGCATCCCCTCACCAGACCCGCTCTCGTGCGCATCGCTTCCCTCCTTCCCAGCGCCACCGAGATCGTGTGCGCCCTGGGACTCGAGGACCAGCTGGTCCTCCGCTCCCACGAGTGCGACTTCCCCCCGGGGGTCGCCCGCCTCCCGTTCGTCACCGAGCCCAAGTACGCCGCCGACGGGACCAGCTACCAGATCGATGAGCGGATCCGCGCACTCCTCCAGGAGGGGCTTTCCGTCTACCGGGTGGACGCCGACGGCCTCCGGGACGCGCGCCCCGACGTCATCGTCACCCAGCACCAGTGCGAGGTGTGCGCCGTGAGTGCCCGGGAACTGGAGGCCGCCGCCTGTGCGGTCCTGGACCCGCCCCCCGGGATCGTCTCCCTGGCTCCCGGAGGGCTCGCGGACGTCCTTTCGGACATGGAGCGGGTGGCGGCGGCGCTGGGCGTGGCGGACCGGGGCGCCGCCCTGGTGGCGGGACTCCGGGAACGGATGGAGGCGGTGGAGGCCCGGGTGAAGGGATGGAGCGCCGGAAGGGCGGCCACCCATCGGCCTTCGGTGGTGACGCTGGAATGGCTGGACCCTCTCATGGTGGCGGGGAACTGGGTGCCCGAACTGGTGGAGATGGCGGGGGGCACGAACCTTCTGGGGGAGGCAGGCGCCCACTCCCCCTTCGTGGACTGGGAGGAGGTGCGGGAACTGGATCCCGACGTGGTGGTGGTCCTCCCCTGCGGCTTCACCCTCCATCGGACCCGGCAGGAGCTCCACCTCCTCGCGGAGCTGCCCGGCTGGACGGAGCTCCGCGCGGTGCGGCGGGGTCGAGTCGCCCTGGCCGACGGCCACCACTTCTTCAACCGCCCGGGCCCCCGGGTGGTGGAGTCCCTGGAGATCCTAGCCGAGATCCTCCACCCGGACATGGAGGGGTGGGGTCACCAGGGGACGGGGTGGAGCTGGATGGAGGGTTGAGGGAGCGGACCGGGCAGGGATCGCCCGGAGGAGCACCCCCGAACGAAAACCGGAGCGGAGGGGAACCCCCCCCCGCTCCGGCACCCGCTCTACCTTGCTTCAGGACGGGTCGACGGTCACCTCCGCCGTTCCGGACACCTCACCGCTGGTGGCGGTGATGGTGGCCGTGCCTTCAGCCACCGCCTCCACCACGCCGTTCTCGTCCACGGTGACGATGTCCTCGTCGGAGGACTCCCACTCCACCAGCGCATCGGGAAGCTCAAGCCCCTCTGCGTCGGTGACGATGGCCGTCAGCTCCTCGGTCTCACCGATCTCGGTGAGGGTCACCTCGGCGGGCTCCACCACGACCTCCGCGGCCACGCCACCGGGCTCACCCTCGGTGTCCACCGTGACCTCGGCGGTGCCGAAGACCTCCCCGCTGCTGGCGGTGATGGTGACCGTACCGTCGGCCACCGCCTCCACCACACCGTTCTCGTCCACGGTGGCCACGTCCTCGTCGGAGGAGGTCCACTCCACCTCGGCATCGGGG
>JBJHCB010000112.1:0-7719 GCA_050485805.1 Gemmatimonadota bacterium
GCTTCTGGATGCGGAACACCGTGATCCCCCTGGACATCGCCTTCCTGGACCAGCGTCAGGTGGTGGTGGACATCCAGCAGATGGAGCCGCTGGACGAGGAATTCACCCAATCCCGGGCCCCGGCCATGTTCGCCCTGGAGGTCCCCCAGGGATGGTTCGAGGCCCAGGGGATCGCGCCGGGGACCCAGGCCCGGATCGTATTCGGGAGGCGGTGAGGGGGAGGGCCCGCGGGAGGGAGCCCTGGGCTCTTCCCGTTCAGGCCGCGGACACGGCCTCCAGGAAGGCCTCCACATCCCCCGGGCCGTTGTAGACATGGGGGGAGACCCGGAGGGACTCCCCCCGGACCGAGACCTGGACTCCACGCGCCTCCAGGGCGTCCCGGAGCGGACGCACCTCCCGACCCTCCGGCATCCCCACCCCCAGGATGTGGGGCTCCCTCCACTCCCGTGCCTCCACCCGGAACCCCAGGGCCTCCAACCCTTCCGCCAGGGGATCCGTGAGGGCCCCGCAGCGGGCGGCCACCTCCTCCGGCGTCCACCCCAGGAGGTGTCGAAGGGCCTCGGAAAGCATGGGCAGCAGGACGAAGTTGCTCCGCTCCCCCACATCGTAGCGAAGGGCGCCGGGCTGGTACCCGTCGCGGTAGTGGACCAGGGATCCGAAGTCCTCGCTCCCCTCCCGGGCGATCCATCCCTCCTCCAGGGGGACCCCGCCGTCGAAGCGGGGACCGAAGTAGCCCAGCGCGGAGGAATAGGGGCCAAGGAGCCACTTGTACCCCGCCACCACCAGGGCGTCGGGGCGGATCCGGTCCATGGGGAAGGGGATGGCCCCCACCGTCTGGGTGCCGTCCACCACGAAGAGGGCCCCCACCTCCCGGGCCCGGACGCCCAGGGCCTCCAGGTCGAAGCGGGTCCCGTCCGTCCAGTGCACGGGGGCCACGGCCACCACGGCGGTGTCCCGGTCCACCGCCTCCAGGAAGCGCCGGTTCCACTCCCGCCCTCGCCCCCCCACCCCCACCCGGGGGTCCGGGGGATCCACCATCCGGAGCTCCCCTCCCCCCTCCTCTGCCAGGCGCATCCAGGCGTAGACGTTCCCGGGGAACTGGTCCCTCATGAGGACCACGTTCCGCCCCCGCACGGAGCCTGCGTTCCGCGCAGCGATGGCCACGCCGTAGGAGACGGAGGGGAGGAGGGCGATGCGGGTGGGGGGGACATCGCCCAGGAGGAGGGCGAAACGCTCCCGAACCCGATCGCTCTCCAGGAAGAAGTCCTCGGCCCGGATCCGGTGGGGGGCACGTTTCCTCCGGATCCCCCGGATCCCCGCCGCCTCCACGCCCCGGAGGAGAGGGCTCATGTACGCGCAGTTCAGATAGTGGACTCCCCGGGGGAGGAGGAACGCCTCCGGCCCTGGGAGAGGAAGAGGGGGCTCCATCTCCCCTTCCCGGGATCCGGGTCCCCCGGCGGCCTCCTCCCTCCCGGGCATCCCGGCTCTCACGCCGCCGCCTCCCCGGTGCCCGGAGTCAGGGCGGGCCAGTGGAACCAGGCGCAGAAGTACCCCGCCTCCAGCGCCGCTCCCACGTGGCCCAGGCGAACCGCCTCCTCGGGCCCCTCCTCGAGCCCGAAGGCCGCCGCCACGAACTGGGCCGAGGAGCGGAGGCCCACGCCCTCCCCTCCCCGGGTGGTTCCTCCCAGGAAGAGGTGGGAGGGACGGGGGCCCACCCGCTCCTCCAGCCACCCCCGGTGCTCCTGGGTGACGGCGTTCACCACCATCCAGCGGACGGTTCCGGGGTCGAGGAGGTCCGCCTGCAGGAGGATGCGTCCGTCCGGGCTGAACCGGGCGGCGTTGTTCACCGTATTGAAGATCACCCGGTCCAGGGCCGAGGCCTCGAGGCAGCAGGACGCCAGAGCCCCCCGGTACCCCGCTTCCATGGTCACCCGGACGGGGGGGTCGGTCCCCACGAACCGGAAGCCGTCCCACTTCCGGAGCAGATCGTCCATCCAGTGCAACTCTTCCGCCTCGTCCCGGGCCCGTCCCTCCGGGTCCAGATCCGGGAGGGCGTTCCGCATCATCTTCGCCTGGTCCCGGGCCAGGAACACCGAGGCTTCCAGGATCCAGTCCCCGGCCACCTCCTCCTCCCCGTTGTCCCCCTGTTCAGTCCCCCCCTCCTGGAGGAGGTGGGCGTACATGGCCAGTGCGAAGAGCGCTCCGCCGCGGAGGTCGTGTAGGGTCCGGCGGACGGCCCACTCCGGCGCGGCCGCCTGGGCCAGGGTGGCCCGTCCCAGGGCGCCCAGGTGGGTCCGGAGGGGATCGACCCCGAAGGCCCGCACCCGCTCGGCCACCCCCGGCCAGTCCACCTCGGGCCGACCTTCGAGCCACAGGACGTAGATATCCCGGAGACGGGCGTAGATCTCCCTGACCCGGTCCCGGTCCTGGCCGGCCAGCTCTTCCAGGGAAATGCCCGCCCCACCCCCCCGGTACCGATGCGGGCGACGGTTCGGGACGGAGCGCGGAGCGACATCGCCGAGAAGGTGGGGGTCGAACATCCTCTTGCCGGGCGTGGGGAGGAGCGGGAGCGGACGGGAGGGCCGGGGCCGAGCCCCTGGACACCCGCCGGATCCTCGGGGGGGAGGGGGTTCCGGCGCAAGGGCGTGGGGAACGGGGAGGAGGAGTCCGGACCCCGGTTCCACTGGCTCCCCCGGGGACCGTGGGTTATCGTCCCCTGGGGCGGTAGACGCCGCTCCGCCCCGTGCCGAGTCGCACCCCGCCGTCGCGTCCGCCTGGAGGTCTCCATGAGTTTCCGCACCAACCCCGATCGCATCCTGGACTCCATCGATCGATCCCGGACCCGGGAGGAGGACGGCGGCGGGTTCGTGCGGGAGGCCTCGGCCCGGGAGCTGGATACCGAGGTTCCCCCGCCGGACGCCACCTCCGCCGAACGGCTGCGGCGGATCTTCGGCCTGGTGGAGCGGGCCTACACGAGCACGGCCTCTTCCACGGAGATGCGGCGTCTGGCCCAGCGATTCCAGGCCGTGGGGGACATCTCCACCCATCATGCCCGGGGAGACGTGTCGGTGGCCATCCACTGGATGGACCACGAGCGGGAGGACGATGTGGGGATGAGTCCCTTCGAGATCCTGCCCCGGCGGCTCGAGGAGATGAAGAAGGAGAACCGCTCGTCCCGCCCCGACGCCAATGCCCTCAAGCTGCTGCGGGGGGAGCTCCGCAGCGGAGTCCTGGGCGCCTATCGGAAGATCGAGCCCCGGATCCGGGAGGCCATCCGGAGCCGGGCGGACCTGGGCCATGTGGCGGTGCGCGTCACCATGGACCTCCGTCCGGGGAGCTGACACCCCCCGATCCCCGGCTCCATGATCCCCGCCACCCTCCTCCTTCTCTCGGTTCCCCTGGGAACGGGGGGAGGCGATCTCCCGGGGAGCGGAGGGGACCCCCTCCCCCCCCTGGCCCTGGTGGGTGCCACCCTGGTGGACGGGACCGGGAGCGACGCCGTTCCGGACGCCGTGGTCCTGGTGGAGGAGGGTCGGATCCGTTGTGCCGGTCCCCGGGAGGGCTGCCCCATCCCCGAGGGCGCCAGGGTGCGGGACCTCCGGGGTCGATGGATCGTGCCGGGGCTGGTTGACGCCCATGTCCACTACTCCCAGACCGGATGGGCCGACGGCCGGCCGGACGCCCTGGACCTCCGGGCCGAGCATCCGTACGACGTGGCGGTGGCACGGCTCCGGGGTGAGCCCGAGACCTTCTTCCGCTCCCATCTCTGCGCAGGGGTCACCTCCACCTTCGACGTGGGGGGCTTCCCCTGGACCTGGGAGCTCCGGGAACGGGCCCGGGGGAATCCCGCGGCCCCCCGGGTCCGCTCGGCAGGCCCCCTCCTCTCCACCCGGGACCACTGGCTGAACCTTCCGGGCGAGCGCCAGTTCCTCCACATGTCCGACCGGGACGCCACCCGGCTGGGGGCCAGCTACCTGGTGAGCGCGGGCACCGATGCGGTGAAGGTCTGGTACCTCGCCGTCCAGGACCCCGCCGAGGGGGCCCGCCAGCGGGAGCACCTGGAGATCGCGGGGCGGTGGGCCCTGCAGCGTGGAATCCCGCTCATCGTCCATGCCACCACCCTGGAGGGGGCGAAGGAGGCGCTCCGGGCCGGAGCCACCCTCCTGGTCCACTCCGTGGAGGACCGGGAGGTGGATGCGGAGTTCCTGGAGCTGGCCCTCCGGAACGGGGCCGTCTACACCCCCACCCTCACGGTCTACCGCGGATACGACGAACTGGCGTTCCGCGGGTTCGACGAGTCCCGTCCCGACCTCCCCTGTGTGGATCCGGGCACCCTGGAGCGGGTGCGCTCCACCCGGGCCCTCGGGGGTGGCATGGAGGGAGTCGAACGGGAGGCCCGGGAGGATCGGAGTCGGGAGCGGGCGGAGCGGATGGCGGACAACGTGAGGGCGGTCCACGATGCGGGCATCCCGGTGGCCGCCGGCACCGACGCCGGGAACCCCCTCACCTTCCACGGCGCCTCCATGGTGGGAGAGGTGGAGGCGCTGGAGGCGGCGGGGCTCACCCCCCTGGAGGCGCTGGTGGCCGCCACCCGGAACGGCGCCCTGGCCATGGGCCTCCTGGACGAGATGGGAACGGTGGAGGAGGGGAAGGTGGCGGACCTGCTGGTCCTCACCGCGGATCCCCTGGCCGGGGCCCGGAACCTCCGGGCCGTGGAGGAGGTGTTCCGGGCCGGCGTCCCCCTGGAGCGACGGGAGCTGGAATGGCGGCATTCCGGAGTGCCGTGACGGGAAGACCCCCGCCCATTCCGTGACCCATCCGCCCCGGACCCCCTCCCCGCCGGCCCCTCCCCGCCGGGTCCTCCTCCTCTTCCTGGACGGCGTGGGGATCGGCGGGACCGACCCCGGCGTGAACCCCTTCTTCCAGGCCCGGCTCCCGGTCCTGCGGGACCTCTTCCCCGGAGGCCTTCCCTCCCTGGAACGCCCCCGGGGATCGGGGCCGGGAGCCCGCCACTTTCCCATGGACGCCACCCTGGGGGTGGAGGGGCTTCCCCAGAGCGGGACCGGGCAGGTGGCCCTCCTCACCGGGGTGAACGCACCCCGGGTTCTGGGTCGGCATTTCGGCCCCTGGCCCCCCGTTCGCCTCCGCCCCCTCCTGGAGGAACGGAACCTCCTGCGTCAGGCCATGGATTCCGGGGCCCGGGTCATCTTCGCCAACGCCTACCCCGAGGGGTATCCGGCTTCCCGGGATCGCAGACGGGTGGCGGCTCCGGCGTGGGCCGCCCACGCTGCGGGGCTCCTCACCCGGGACCACCGCGCCCTGGCCCGCCGGGAGGCGGTGGCCAGCGAGATCGTGAACGAGGGCTGGCGCCGGGTCCTGGGCCTCACCGGGGTGCCCCGGGTCTCCCCCCGGGAGGCGGGGGAGGTCCTGGCCCGCCTCACCGGGCAGGCCGACCTCACCTTCTTCGCCCACTACGCCACGGACCTGGCCGGGCACCGGGGGGGGATGGCGGGGAGCGTGGAGGCGCTGGAGCGGGTGGACGCCTTCCTGGGCGGAATCCTGGATCACCTCCCCGGAGACGGTGAGCTCCTGGTGGTGAGTGACCACGGAAACGTGGAGGACGTGCGGGGAGGGCACACCCGGAATCCGGCACTTGGAATCCGGGTGGGGGCGACGGGGGACGGGGTCGCCGACCCGGAGGACCTTACCGGGGTGGCCTCCACCGTGGCGTCCCTCCTGGGTCGCGGAGACCCGGAGAGCGCGGGAGGGACCGGAGGAGCTCGAGGTGCCGGAGGGACCGGAGGGGCTCCGGCTGCGGGAGGTGGCGGAAAGGCGGGGGACTGACCGGGAGACCCCCGATGCCATGGGTTCGCCCGGGCCGGGAGGGTATCCCTTCCCTCGTGGCCTCCACACGACGACTCCTCGGCGCGCTCCTCATCTCCCAGGGAGCCCTCACCGACGCCGCCCTGGACCAGGCGTTGGCGGAGCAGCGCAGTTCGGGAGAGCGTCTGGGCGAGCTCCTGGTGCGGCGGGGAGGCGTCCCGGAATCCCTGGTCTGGGAGTCCCTGGCGCTCCAGCTGGGGCTGCCCTTCCGCCCTCCGCCCCTGGCTCCGGAGGAAGGCGCCCTCCGCCTCGTCCCGGGGTCCCTGGCCCACCGCCTTCGGATCCTCCCCCTGTCCGTGGGCCCCCGGGTCATCCAGGTGGCGCCGGCGGACCCCCTGGACCTGGGGATCGTGGACGAGATCCAGTTCCGCACGGGCCGGAGGGTGGAAACGGTGGTCACCCCCCCGTCCGCGCTGACGGCCGCCCTCGCACTGGCCTACGGATCCCCGGAGAGCCCCCCCTCTCCAGGGGTCCAGGGGGGGAACGATCCCGGGGACGGGGTGGTGGCCCGCCAGGTGGAGGCGCTCCTCCGCCAGGCGGTGGAGGGGCGTGCCAGCGATCTCCACGTGGAGCAGGAGAGGGAGGGGCTCGTGATCCGGGAGCGGGTGGACGGAGTGCTCCGACGGGTCGCACGCCTCCCCGAGGAGCATCGCCTGGCCCTCCTGTCCCGGATCAAGGTGGTGGCGGGGATGGACATCTCCGTGCGACGCCGGCCCCAGGACGGCGGGTTCCCCTTCCGCCACGCGGGGCGGAGCCTCAGCGTGCGGGTCTCCACCCTTCCGGTGGAAGGAGGAGAGAAGGCGGTGCTCCGCCTCCTGGACCCGGATGCCGTCCCTTCCACCCTCGCCCACCTGGGGCTCGGGGACCGGGATCTGGCCCGTCTCCGGGGCATGATCCGCGCGGGGCGGGGGGTGGTGCTCACCGCAGGCCCCACCGGGAGCGGGAAGAGCTCCACCCTCTTCGGGGCCCTGGGGGAGCTGGACCGGGAGGCCCTGAACGTGGTCACCCTGGAGGACCCCATCGAGTACCGGGTGGAGGGGGTGAACCAGGTGCAGGTGAATCCGCGGGCGGGCCTCACCTTCCCCGCCGCCCTCCGCTCGGTGCTGCGCCAGGACCCCGACGTCATCATGGTGGGGGAGATCCGGGACCGGGAGACGGCGGAGATCGCCATGGCCGCCGCCATGACGGGGCATCTCGTCCTCTCCACCGTCCACACCATCGACGCCCCGGGGGCGGTGACCCGACTCCTCCAGATGGGGGTGGCCCCCCACCTGGTGGCGGGGGGTCTCTCCGGGGTGGTGGCCCAGCGCCTCCTCCGCCGGGCCTGCCAGCGGTGCGGCGGGAGGGCTCCGGGATGTGATCTCTGCCACGACGGATACCGGGGGCGGGTGGGGGTCTTCCAGGTGCTCACCATGGACGAGGCCCTCCGGGAGGAAGTGCTGAACGGCGCCTCCACCCGGGAGCTCCGCCGCCGTGCCGAGCAGGCCGGCATGGGTTCCATGGCCGACGACGCCCGGCGCAAGGTGGCCGAGGGGATCACCACCCCCCACGAGGTGAGTCGGGTGCTGAGCCGCGATCCGGGGGCCGCGCCCCCCTGCCGCGGCTGCGGAGGGGCGATCCCCCAGGACGGGATCGGCTGCCCCGGGTGCGGTCGGCCCAGCGTCGCCCTCTGTCCATGCGGGTCGTCGCTCCGGGAGGAATGGCGCTTCTGCCCCCGCTGCCTGCGGCCGGCTCCCCGGCGCGCATCACCGGACTGAGTTGCCCGGCGGGGATCCCCGGACGAGCTTTCGGGCGTCGCCCCCGGATCCCGCGACCGCCCCACTCCATGCCCTCTCC
>JBJHCB010000113.1:0-7675 GCA_050485805.1 Gemmatimonadota bacterium
GCCGACTCGGGTGAGCTGGAACTGGACGATGGGCTGGTTGAACTGGGGGTCCCGGTTGGCGCTGGCGTCCTCCAGCATGTCTCCCGTGAGGAAGGCATCCCGCTGCAGGACGTAGAGGGCCCGGTAGGTCTGCCCCGCCACGGCCCGGGGCTGCCACTCGAACTGGAGGGCGACGGCCCGGGGGAGGATGGCCTGGACCTCGGGGAGGTCCAGGAACATCCGGGCGATGGGGTAGTCCTCGGTGCGGACCAGGAACTCGCCCTGGTCCGGCCCCTGGAGGAGGAGGGAGGTGAAGGGGCGCAGATCCTCGTCCTCCTCGGCCACCTCGAGATCCACCTCCAGCTCCTCGTCGAGGGGCTCCTCCTCCTGCTCGGGGGCCGGTTCACCCGGGGCCCCGAAGAGGAGGTCCTGGACCGATTCGCCGGGGGCCTCCACGGCCCGACCCAGGGCCCGGATGGAGTCCCCTCCCAGGGCCGCCACCACGGCCCGGTCGATGCGGGGGAGGGAGGCCTCCACCTCGGCCCGGCTCCGGACCAGCTTCCACTCCAGGAGGGCGGTCTGGCCGATGAGCTCCTTGGCCCGCTCCTCGTCGTCGATCCCCGCCAGCTCCACGATGAGGCGATCCTGCCCCACCTTCTGGATCAGGGGCTCCTCCACCCCCAGCTCGTCCACCCGGTTCCGGATGATCCGCTCCGCCCGGTCGATGGCGTCGGAGCGGGCATCCATGGACATGGTGCCCTCGGGATCGTCCACCTCCAGGACCAGGTGCATGCCCCCCTGGAGGTCGAGGCCGAGTTTGATCTCGTTCGTTGCGAGATACCAGCCGCAAAGACCGAGGACGGCCAGGATCACGATGATCCGTCCGCGAATCGAACTGAACATGGCGTCTGGGGTGGTTGGGGGAGGAACCCGGATCGGCGGCCCGTGGAGGGCACCGCCGCCGTAGCCACTAAAAGTCGCAGGCGACCCTCGGAGTGTCAATCAGATTCCGGGGGTCGGACTCGGGGGTCGGACTCAGAGGGCGGCCCTGCGGATCACGGCCCTCACCCGGGCCAGGAAGCGATGGGGATGGACCTCCTTGGCGACGTAGTCGTCGGCCCCGGCCTCCAGGAGTTCCGCTTCCGACTCCTCCCCCTCCTTCCCCGTCCGCACCAGCACCGGGAGGGCCGCCGTCTCCACCGACCCCCGGATCCAGTGGAGCACCTCCCGGCCGTCCTTCCGGGGCATGAGGAGGTCCAGGATCACCAGCGACCAGTCCGGGTCCCGCTTCAGGAGGTCGATGGCCTTCTCCCCGTCCTCCACCCCCCGGACCTCGAACCCTTCCCGGCGGAGGAGCTCCTGCATCATGAGACGGGCCTCCTCCTCGTCGTCCACCACCAGGATCCGGGGAGGGCCGCGGCCCTCTTCCCGCTCCTCGTAGTCCACCACCATGCCGATGACCCGCTCCACCTCCACCAGGGTGGTCTCCTCCCGGGTGACCCACTCCAGGGCCGCCTCCCGCAGGCCGCGCATCCCCGCCTGGATGGCCAGGCGCTGGAGGGTGGCGTGCCCCTTCCGGAGTTCGATGGCCTCCTGGAGCTTCCCGTCCACCATCATCACCTCCTGCACCGGAAGCCGCCCCCGGTACCCGGTGAAGCCGCACTCGGAGCACCCCACCGCCCGGACCGGGGGCCGCCGCTCGAACTTCCGGGCCAGGGCCTCCTCTTCCGGAGTGAGGCCGTCCCGGACCGCCTCGGCGCAGGCCGTGCAGACTCTGCGGAGGAGCCGTTGGGCCAGCGCCCCCCGGAGGGCGGTGGCCACCGTGGAATGTGGGAGCCCCAGGTCGGAGAGGCGGGCCACCGCCGCCACGGCGTCGTTGGCGTGGACGGTGGCCAGCACCAGGTGGCCCGTGAGGGCGGCCTGGGCCGCGGTCTCGGCGGTCTCCCGGTCCCGGATCTCCCCCACCAGGATGATGTCGGGGTCCTGACGGAGGATGGCCCGGAGGGCCCCGGCGAAGGTGACCCCCTGCTTCACCTCCACCTGGGTCTGGGTGACCGCCGGGAGTTCGTACTCCACGGGGTCCTCCACCGTCATGATGTTCACCTTCCCGTCCGCCAGCTCCCGGAGGGCGCCATAGAGGGTCGTGGTCTTCCCCGACCCGGTGGGGCCCGTCACCAGGACGATTCCCTGGCGGAAGGAGAGGAGGCGCCGGAACCGGTCCAGCTCGTACGAGGCGAGGTTCAGATCCGAGAGGGTGACGGACACGTCCGAATCCAGGATCCGAATGACGCACTTCTCCGCGCCCCCTGCCGGAAGGGTGGAGACCCGGAGGTCGTAGGACCCGTCCCGCACCCGTACCCGGGCCTTCCCGTCCTGGGGTCGGAGGCGGTCGGTGATGTCCAGACGGGCCAGGATCTTGATCCGGGAGATGACCCGGTTCATGGCCGTCATGGGGAGCTCCATGTGGTTGCGGAGCACCCCGTCCACCCGGTACCGGACCGATCCCTTCCCCCGGCCGGGCTCGATGTGGATGTCCGAAGCCCCCATGACGATGGCGTCCCGGAGGACCAGGTTCGTCAGCTTCATCACCGGCCCGGACTCCACCTCCTCCAGGGAGAGGGTCTCCGGTCCCCCCACCTCCACCACCTGCAGATCCTCCGCGACGGGCCCCACGTCCAGGTTCCCCAGGATCCGCTCCACGGTCCGATCGGGGGAGAACCGGGCATCCAGGGCCTCCTGGATCTCCCAGGGGGCGGCCACCCGGAAGATGACCCCCCGGCCGGAGGCGAACCCCAGGGAGCGCTCCGCGTCCAGGTCCGTGGGGTCCGACGTGGCCACGGTGAGCTGGCGGTCGGAGAGGGTCAGGGGGAGGACGTGGTGTTTCCGGGACACCGCCTCGGGGATGAGATCCAGGGCCGCCCCTTGGGTGTGGGAGAGGTCGGCCACCTCGAGACGGAAGTGACCCGCCACGATCCGAGCCAGCTCCCGGTCGGGAATCCCCAGGGACCGTGCCACCGGCGCCCAGGCCTCCCGGACGGGGGTGGCGGGGGACACCTCCGGGGGGAACTCCCGGGGGGTCATCCCCGCCCGTTCCGCCACGCGGAAGAGCCAATGCGTTGCGGTCATCCCCGTCCTCCCGGGATCCAGGCGGCTGTGCGGGACATGAAGGCGGCGACGATGGGGAGGCGGGGGAAAGGTGGCGCCCCTGAGGGCATGGGGCCGGGATCCAGCGCCGGGCGACACCGCCGCCCCGGCGGACCCCCCGGACGCGGCGCGAAAGCTAATGCGGGCGCGGGGGGGGCCGCTACGCCAGGGGGCCTGGAGGGGGGTGGCTCCCGGGCCGGCCGCCCCCGCCCCGGGCCGCCTTCCGGCGCCGCCCGGTCCCCGTCAATGCGCCATGAAGTGCCGGGCGGATTCCCGCCCCAGGGGGGTGAGGCGCAGACGCCCTCCCGCCTCCCGGTGCAGGTGCCCCTCCCGCTCCGCCCGGAGCGCCACCCGCAGGGCGAATTCCGGAGACCAGCGTAGGTGCTCCGGAAGGTGGCCCAGGCGGTTCTCCACCTCCTCCCGCTCCCCTCCCTCGTGGTTCAGGAGGTGGATGGTGAGCATCAGGCGGGCGAACTCCAGGCGTTGGCGCCGGTGCCGTGCGAGTCCGGCCACCACTCCCCGCTCGGGAGAGACCAGGAGACAGGAGAGGAAGACGAGACCGGCCATGGTGGCCATGGAGCCTGCGATGTTGGCGTCCAGGAGCCGGGCCAGGAAGTATCCGGCCACCGCCGAGAGCGCGGCGAGGAGGGCGGAGAGGGCCAGCATGGTCCCCAGGCGGTCGGTGAGGAGGCGCGCGGCGGCGGGAGGAGCGATCATGAGGGCCACCACCAGGATGGACCCCACCGCGTCGAAGGCCCCCACCGCGGTCACCGAGACCACGGACATGAAGGCGTAGTGGAGGAGGGCCGGGGAGAACCCCATGGCCGCCGCCAGCCCCGCATCGAAGGTCGAGACCTTGAGTTCCTTGTAGAAGGCACGGAGGAAGGCGGCGTTCAGGAGGAGGATCCCCCCCATGAGCCAGAGTCCCCGGGGCCCCAGGTCCCGACCCCCCAGCTCCAGCCGACGGAAGGGCGCGAAGGCGATCTCCCCCAGGAGGACCGCGTCCACGTCCAGATGGACATCCCCCGCGTGGCGCGCGATGAGGAGGACCGCCACGGAGAAGAGGGCGGGAAAGACCAGGGCGATGGCGGCGTCCTCCTTCACCCGGCGGGTGGAATGGAGGAGCTCCACCAGGGCCACCATGACCACGCCGGTGGCGGCCGCCGCCAGCACCAGGAGGGGGGAGGTGAGGTCCTGGACCACGAAGAAGGCCAGGACGATCCCCAGGAGGATGGAGTGGGAGATGGCGTCGGACATGAGGGCCATGCGCCGGAGCACCAGGAAGACCCCGGGAAGGGCGCAGGAGACCGCCACCACCACCGCCAGGGCCAGGATCTCCCATTCCAGGGTCGTCATTCCGCCTCCTCCCCGGTCCCGACCGGCCCCACCCGGAAGAGGCGGGCCGCCCGGTGGGCCCCCTCGGGCGTGAGCCCCCAGAGCCCCTCCGGCGTGCTTCGGGCCCACCCCTCCTCCTCCAGGCGGCGGAGGCTCCGGTCCACCTCGCCGGGATCCGGCGCCATGGCCCGGAGGGTGGCCACCGCGTGGGGATGCCCCGGGTCGGCGTGCTGGGAGGCCAGGGCGTAGAGATCCGCCAGGACCGAGTCCGCCCGAACCCGGCTCCGGGTGCGGCGGGACCGGATCGCCTCCGCCAGGAGCCCCCGGCCAGGGGCCGCCAGGAGGGAGAGGGCCACGAAGGCGCTGGCCACCAGGACCACGGTGGGGCCCGTGGGGATCCCGCGGCCCAGGCTGCTGATGGAGGCCCCTGCAACCCCCGCCAGCGCCCCCAGGAACCCGCCCAGCAGGACCATCCGGCGGAGGGAGTCGGTCCACTGACGGGCGGCGGCGGCAGGGGCCACCACCAGGGCGCTCATGAGCACCACCCCCACCGCCTGGAGGCCCAGGACGATGGCCACCACCAGGAGGGAGGTGAGGAAGACGTCGAGCCGGCGCACCGGAAGCCCCAGGGACGCGGCGTAGTCCGGATCGAAGGCCAGGAGCTTGAACTCCTTCCAGAAGAGGGCCAGGAGGAGGAGGGCCGCCCCCCCCACCCCGGCGATGAGCTGGACGTCCCGGACCAGGAGGGTGGCGGCCTGGCCGAAGAGAAAGGTCTCGAGACCGGCCTGGGCCGCCGTGGGCTGTCGCTGGATGAAGGTGAGGATGACGAGCCCCGCCCCGAAGAAGACGGAAAGGACGATGCCCAGGGCCGTGTCCTCGGGGAGCCGGGCCGTGCGGATGATCCCCAGGATGGCCAGGGTGCCGAGCCAGCCGGCCATGGCCGCCCCCAGGATCAGGATGGGCGTGGCCCGACTCCCGGTGAGGAGGAAGGCGAGCCCGATGCCGGGAAGGGCGGAGTGGGCGATGGCGTCGCCCAGGAGGGACTGCCGGCGGAGGACCGCGAAGCACCCCAGGGCACCGGCCACCGCCCCCAGCGCCGCCGTTCCCAGGGCGACGGTGCGGAGGGTGTAGTCGAAGAGGAGATCGTTCAGGAAGGCGCCCAGGCTCACGGCCGCGGCCACTCCCCCCCGGGTCCGCGACCGGGGCCTCCCTCGGGTCCCGGCCCCGCCTCCGGAGTGGGGGAGAGGGGACCCGTGGGCGCCTCCCGGCCAGGCTCCACGGCCGCGCCTCCCGTGACGCCCTGGAGGAAGGGCACCCGGCCCCCGTAGGCCTCCCTCAGGTTCGCCTCGGTGAAGACGCCGGCCACCGGCCCGGAGGCGATCTTCCGGACATTGAGCAGCACCACGTCGTCGAAGTACTCGGGGACGGTCTGGAGGGCATGGTGCACCACCACCACCGTGTCCCCCCGGTCCCGGAGCTCCCGCAGCACATCCACGATGGCCCCCTCGGTCCGGGCATCCACTCCCTGGAAGGGCTCGTCCATGAGGTGGATCCGGGCATCCTGGACCAGGGCCCGGGCCAGGAAGACCCGCTGCTGCTGTCCGCCGGAGAGCTGGCGGATCTGCCGGCCGGCGAAGGCCAGCATCCCCACCTTCTCCAGGGCCTCCCGGGTCCGGGCGACCTCGTGGGGCCCGGGGCGGCGGAACCACCCCAGGCGGCCGTAGGTCCCCATGAGGACCACGTCCAGCACCGAGGTGGGGAAGTCCCAGTCCACCGAACCCCGCTGCGGCACGTAGGCCACCTGGGTCCGGGCGTCGGCGATCCGCCGGCCCAGGATCCGGATCCGCCCCGCGGCGGGGCGGATGAGTCCCAGGAGGCTGCGGATGAGGGTGGTCTTCCCCGCCCCGTTGGGCCCCACGATGGCGGTGAGGGCCCCGGCCCGGATCTCCAGGTCCACGTCCCAGAGGACGGGCTGCTGGCGATAGGCCACCGTCAGGTCGTTCACCTCGATGGCCGGGGGCGCCTCCCCCTCCCCGGACCCGGGAGGGGGCGTCAACGGTCCTCCTGGAAGGGGTCCGGGTCCTCCTCGCCCAGCAGGCCCCCCACAATGGTGCGGACGTTGTGCCGGATCATTCCCGGGTAGGTCCCCTCGGGCGTCCCCGCATCCCCCATGGCGTCGGAGAAGAGGGTCCCCCCCAACCGGACCTGCACCCCCCGGGCAGCCACCGCCGCCTGCACGGCCTCGATGTTCCGGGTGGGGATGGAGGATTCCACGAAGAGGGCGGGGATCCGGCGTTCCACGATGAACCGGGCCAGGTCCTGCACGTCCCCGGCCCCGGCCTCCGCCACGGTGGAGAGGCCCTGGAGCCCCCGGACCTCGAATCCGTAGGCCCGCCCGAAGTAGTTGAAGGCATCGTGGGCGGTCACCAGGACCCGGAGCTCCCGGGGGACCCGGGCCACCTCCTCCCGGACCCAGGCGTCCAGCCCCTCCAGCTCCGCCTGGAGGGCGGCGGCGCGGATCCGGAAGTCCTCCTCCCCGTCGGGGTCCACCTCCGACAGGACGGCCCGAACGGTCTCCACCGCCACCTGCCAGAGGGAGACATCGGACCAGACGTGGGGATCGAAGGCGCCCTCGAACTCCGGGGGCCGCAGGAGGAGGGACCGGTCGATGTCCATGGTCACGGCCCGGGTCCGGGTCCTGCCGTCCATCTCCGCCAGGAGGTCCGCCATGGCCGCCTCCAGGTGGAGTCCGTTGTAGAGGATCAGGTCGGCGGAGGCCAGACGCCGGACATCCCCCGCACTGGCCTTGTAGAGGTGGGGGTCCACGCCGGGGCCCATGAGGCCGGTGACCCGGACCCGGTCCCCTCCCACCCGCTCGGCGATGTCCGTGATCATCCCCACCGTGGTCACCACCCGAAGGCGGCCGTCGTCGTCTCCCGCGTCCCCCGCGCACCCCGCCAGGGCGAGAGGAAGGAGAGGGAGGAGGAGGGTGAGGGTTCGAAGGGTCGTCATGGGTGGGCAGAGGAAGGTCAGGAGGAGCGGAAAGGGCGGGGCGCGGAACACCGGGGAAAGATTTTAGGCCGGACTAAACATCGAATTAGCCCTGCCTAATTCTGCTCCGGTTATCTTTCCTCGTCAAGGCTTCCCTTCCGTTGCCCCCATTTCTCCCCCCATGTCCCACCGCCTCCTACAGATCGGGACCGGCGTCCTCCTGGGC
>JBJHCB010000114.1:0-7623 GCA_050485805.1 Gemmatimonadota bacterium
CCCTCCACCCTGTCCTCTTCGGGGTGGTGGTGGCCTCCATCTTCGCGGCCATCATGTCCACCGCCGACTCCCAGCTCCTGGTGGGAGCCTCGGCGGTGGTGCGGGACCTCTACGAGAAGGTCCTGCGCCGAGGCGAAGAGATTCCCGAGCGTGAGCTCGTGAGGTGGTCCAGGATCGTGGTGACGCTCCTGGTGGGGGGCGCGCTCCTCCTGGGGTTCGTGGCGGAGGAGCTCGTCTTCTGGCTGGTCCTCTTCGCCTGGGCCGGGCTCGGGGCCGCCCTGGGTCCCACCCTGGTGCTGACCCTGTACTGGCGGAGGACCACCCGGGCAGGGGTCATGGCCGGGGTCGTGACGGGGGCCGCCGTGACGGTGGTGTGGTATCTGACCCCTGCCCTGAAGGCCATGATGTACGAGCTCATCCCCGGCTTCCTCGTGGGAGGCATGGTCACCGGGGTGGTGAGCCTGGCCACGCGGCCCCCGGAGGGCGTGGAGGCCATGTTCCGGGAGATGACCCGGGACGAGCCCCTGCCTCCCCCTCCGATCCAGTTGGGGGACTCCGAGGAGTGACGGGGAGGGGGGCCCGGTGGGGGAGGGGCGGTGCCCCGGTGCCGCCCCGCGACCCGGTCAGCCGGGTTCCGGAAGGCGGACCCGCCCCTTCACCAGCAGTTCCAGGGTGGCCCGCTGGGCGGGGGTGGGCTCCGGGGGAATCCCCACGGGGAGGGCACGGGTCCTCCCGTCATCGGGAACCTGGAGCAGGAGGTCCTGGTGGGAGATCGCGTCCGGTGCCGGGGTGGCCCGGCCCGTCCCGTCCACCCTCATGAGGGTCCCCGGGGCTGCCTGGGCGGCCAGGGCCCGTCCGAACTCGAGCCAGGTCAGGAGGGGGTCCCGGTCCCCCTCCGCCAGAACGGCCACCACCTCGGACTGGTACCGCCCCACCATTTCCCGGTACCCCTCGGGGTCCCCCTCCCGGAGGGATCGGAGCACCTCCCGGTAGAACTCCCGGGGATCCCGGGCTCCCGTCTCGGCGAGGCGGGCCTCGAAGCGCGCATCGGCGGTGTCGTGTGGGGTGGAGGCCAAGATCCGGACGCCGGTGGGGGTGGACGGGAGGCGGGATGCGCGGGGCGGGGCAGGGGAGGGAGGGTGCCCCCGCCGACGTGGAGGATGACGCGGAGGGATCCGGAGGTCAACGCCGGGGTGGAGGGTTCGCCTCCGCACCCCCCCGCAGGCCGTCCCCGTTGCTGCCGGAACCCGCCCTTCCTACGGTCCGAGTCCCTCCCCGCCCCTGTCCCATGGAAGAGCCCATGAGCGTTCCCATTCCAGGTCCCCGGGACCCCAGGGTCCGGGCCGACGAGTACCTGGATGTCTCATGGGAGATGTTCGGCGAGCTCTGCCGGGCCCTGGCCATGCGCGTGGCCCAGGAGTACGAGCCGGAGGTGGTGGTGGGGATCGCCCGGGCCGGGGTCATCCCCGGAGCGATCCTCGCCTCTCTCCTCAAGGTGGAGTTCCACTCCATGAAGATCTCCCGCCGCGAGGGAGGGGAGCAGGTGCGGCAGCGCCCGGCCGTGCTCTCGGCCGCCCCTCCCGAGTGCCGGGGTCGCCGCGTCGTGCTGGTGGACGAGATCAGCACCTCGGGGGACACCCTGCGGTTGGGGCTTGCGGCCCTGCGGGACGTGGGCCCCCGGGAGATCCGGACTGCCACCGCCTTCGTCCGGCCCCAGGGATATCGCCCCGATCACTTCGCCCTGGAGACCACCGCCACCATCATCTTCCCCTGGGACCGGAAGATCTTCGACGGACAGGAGTGGGTGGTCAACCCGAGGTACGTCGGCGTCATCGAGGGGTGACGGCGGGTCCTGAGCCTGCGGCGTGCTCCCGGTCGCGGTGAGCGGCCCGGTCCCCGGTTCGGGAGGGCGGGGTCAGCCCCCCTGCATGGACTCCAGGAATTCCTGGTTCGTCTTGGTCCGCCGCATCCGGTCCATGAGGAACTCGATGGCCTCGGCAGACGGCATGTCCGAGAGGAAGTTCCGGAGCAGGTAGACCCGGTTCAGCTCCGTTCCCGAGAGGAGGAGCTCCTCCTTCCGGGTCCCGGAGCGGTTCAGGTCGATGGCGGGGAAGACCCGCTTGTCGGCGATGTGCCGGTCCAGGATCAGCTCCATATTCCCGGTGCCCTTGAACTCCTCGAAGATCACCTCGTCCATCCGACTCCCGGTCTCCACCAGGGCGGTGGCGATGATGGTGAGGGACCCTCCCTCGTCGATGTTCCGGGCTGCCCCGAAGAAGCGCTTGGGCTTGTGGAGGGCGTTGGCGTCCACGCCCCCGGAGAGGATCTTCCCCGAGTGGGGGACGGTGACGTTGTAGGCCCGGGCCAGGCGGGTGATGGAGTCCAGGAGGACCACCACGTCCCGCCCCTGCTCCACCAGGCGCTTCGCCTTTTCCAGCACCATCTCCGCCACCTGGGTGTGGCGCTCCGCCGGTTCGTCGAAGGTGGAGGAGATCACCTCCGCGTCCACGTGCTCCTCCATGTCCGTCACCTCCTCCGGCCGCTCGTCGATGAGGAGGACGATGAGGTAGATGTCGGGGTGGTTCTCCCGGATGGAGTTGGCCACCTTCTGGAGGAGGGTGGTCTTTCCGGCCTTGGGTGGGGACACGATGAGCCCTCGTTGGCCCATTCCGATGGGCGCGATGAGGTCCATCACCCGCATGGCGATGTCTCCCACCTCGTTCTCCAGGCGGATCCGGGTCTCCGGGTAGCGGGGGCGGAGGTTGTCGAAGGCGATCCGGTGCTTGGCCTTCTCCGGTTCCTCCAGGTTCACCTGCTCCACCTTGAGGAGGGCCAGATACCGTTCCCCGTCCTTGGGGGGACGCACCTGGCCCAGGATGGTGTCCCCGGTCCGGAGGTCGAAGCGCTTGATCTGGGACGGGGATACGTAGATGTCGTCCGGCCCGTACAGGTAGTTCCAGTCCGGGGAGCGGAGGAACCCGTACCCCTCCGGCAGGACCTCCAGGACCCCCTCCGCCCGGAGCACCACGTCGGTGTCCAGCAGGTTCTGTTCGATGCGGAAGATGAGATCCTGCTTCCGGAGCCCGGAGTAGTTCTGGATGTTCAGCTCTTCCGCCAGGTCGTGCAGCTCGCTGACGTTCTTCTTCTTCAGTTCGGCGATGTCCACGGGAGGTCTCCAGGTGGGACCGGATCGACGTAGGGGGGTGTGCTGGGCCGGGCCGGGAGGCCGGGCCCGCGGGTCGGGCGCAGGGAGTCGGAAAGGAATCGAGGGGGCCGGAGGCCGAGGACTCGGGGGCAGGAATCCGTCCAAGGGGACGGAAAAGGGCGGTCGGCGCCGGGATTCTTGAGGAATTTCCGGCACAATAACGGGCACGCCCACGGGGGTCAAGCCGCGCCGGAAGGGGGCCGGACATGCCGGGATTCCCCCCGTCCCCGGGCTTGCTTGACAGGGGGGGGCGGGGGGGGGACATTCGCCCAAACGGGTCCGAAGAGCGAGGCCCGCGATCCTGGAATCCGGGGAAGACAGGACGTGGCGAGACACAATCGGGAGGGGACGGGCCAGGATCAGGTCGGACAGACCTACACCATCAGCTACCAGCCGGACTGGCTCCGCCGCGTTCGGGTCACCCGCACCCTTCCCTCCGGTCGCCAGTCCACCAAGACCCTCTTCCGGAACCCGTCGGACCGATGGGAGCGCAGGCCCGGAGATCAGGTCCGCACCCGCATCACCTGCCCGGACCAGGACGTGGACCTGGAGGTGGTGGTCCGGTGTGATCGGAGGAGCGTGGCCCGGGTGGTGGTGGCCTGCTTCGTATCCGGTCCCCATGGCGAGACCGAGGAGGTCCAGTTCACCCTGGAGGAGGGCCTGGCGCCCCCGCGGGCCCCCGCCGGCTAGACCGGGAGCGGGTGGCGACCCGAGCGCACCCTCCCTTATCTTCCGGGGCCGCCGTATCTTCCGGGGCCGCCGTCGGGGATCGCTCGAGTGCTCCCCCCGACCCCGGGGTTCGTCCCACCGCCCCTCCGGGGGTGGACGTCCGACGGCTCCCGCCCCCCATCCCCGGACCCTGTATGCTCCAGTCCCTTCTGGCCCCCTTCAGTGCCGTCGGGCGGGGGGGGATCACCCTGGCTGCCGGGCTGGGGAGCTGGGGGCGGTTCATGGGGAGCGCGGCCCGGGCCCTCCGGCACGCGGACGTCTGGGGGCGCCTCCTCCTGGGACAGATGGCCCGGATCGGCGTCGACTCCGTCCCCATCGCCCTCTTCATCGCCGCATTCACGGGAATCGTCCTGGCCCTCCAGGCCTCGTACACCTTCACCGGCGCGATCCCCCTCTATTTCGTGGGAACCCTGGTGGGGAAGACCATGATGCTGGAGCTGGGACCGGTCCTCACCGGGCTGGCCCTGTCGGGCCGGGTGGGGGCGAACATCTCCGCCGAGCTGGGTACGATGCGGGTGACGGAGCAGATCGACGCCCTGGAGACCATGGCCTATCCCCCCATGGCCTACCTGGTGGTCCCCCGGGTCCTGGCGGGAACCATCATGTTTCCGGCCGTGACCCTCCTGGCCATCGGCATGGGGATCCTGGCGGGGTGGCTCACCGCCCTCCAGCTCCTGGACATGACCACGCCCCAGTTCATGCAGGGGCTCACCCTCTTCTTCCTTCCCTTCGATGTCGTGTTCGCGGTCATCAAGGCCACCTCCTTCGGCTTCATGGTGACCTCCATCGGGTGCCTGTTCGGGTTCCAGACCAAGGGGGGTGCGGAGGGGGTGGGGCGCTCCACCACCCGGGCCGTGGTGGTGAGCTCCATGGTGATCCTGGTGCTGGACGCCTTCTGGGCCGTGGTGCTGCTGTGAGCCGGGGGGAGAGGAGGTGAGCATCGAGATCTCGGACCTCCACAAGGCCTTCGGTGACAACGAGGTACTCCGGGGATTCACCGCCGAGGCGGCGGAGGGGGAGACCCTCTGCATCCTGGGTGGGTCCGGCTCCGGGAAGTCCGTGACCATCAAGCACATCGTGGGCCTGCTGGTCCCCGACCGGGGCGAGGTCCGGGTGGACGGCGACGCGGTGACGGGAATGGATCAGGAGGAGCTCTACGAACTCAGGCGGAAGGTGGGGTATGTATTCCAGTTCGCGGCCCTCTTCGACTCCATGACGGTGGCGGAGAACGTGGGGTTGGGTCTCCGGAGGATCCGGGAGATGACCCCGGAGGACATCCGGGAGCGGGTGGAGGAGTGTCTGGCCATGGTGGAACTGGACGGCTTGGCCGAGCGGCTTCCGGCGGAGCTCTCGGGCGGGCAGCGGAAGCGGGCCGGGATCGCCCGGGCCATCGCCACGAAGCCCAAGTACGTCCTCTACGACGAACCCACCACGGGGCTCGACCCCCTGACCCGCGCCGTCATCGATCGCCTCATCAACCGACTGAAGGACGAGCTGGGGGTCACGGGGGTGGTGATCACCCACGACATGGAGAGCGCCTTTCGGGTAGCGGACCGGATGGCGATGCTTCACGAGGGGGTCGCGCGCTTCTTCGGCACGCCCGATGAGATCCGCTCGACGGATGACGAGGTGGTTCGCGCCTTCATCGAAGGGCGCCCCGAGCTCCTGGAGGGAAGGAAGTGAACGTGAAACGAGATGCCCTGGTGGGGGTGGTCCTGGTGGGGGCAGCGGTCCTGGCCGTGGTGGGGACCCTCTGGCTCCAGGGCGTGATGGTGCGGGGCGACTACCGGGAGGTGGAGGCCGTCTTCAGCGAGGTCGGCCTCATCCGGTCGGGGAACGCCGTGAAGTTCCGGGGCGTGGGGATCGGGCGGGTGCGGTCCATCTCCGTCGATCCGGACGGGGAACGCGTCCGTCTGGAGCTCCGGATCCGTACCGATGTCCAGCTCCCCGAGGACGCGGTGGTCGTCCTTTCTCCCGAGTCCATGTTCGGGGACTGGCAGGCCGAGATCCATCCCCCGGATCGGTTTCCGGGAGTACGCTACACCTACCCCGAGGAGGACGACACGGACGTGCTTCCGGGCTACGCCCTCCCCGACGTGACCCAGCTCACGGCGGCGGCCGACCGGATTTCCGAACACGTCGAGGTGCTCGCCGAGCGGGTGGGGATCGCGTTCTCCGAGGAGACGGCCGAGAACATCGCCTCTCTCATCGGGAATGTGGAGGATGTCACCGAGCGTCTCTCGGAGCTGGTGTCCCAGCAGGCCACCTCCTTCTCCGACGTCACCGAGGACCTCTCCGCCGCCACCCGGGAGATCGGGGCCGCCGCCTCGGAGGCGCGGAGGACCTTCGAGGCGGTGAACGTGCTGGTGCGCCGGGACGACCTGGGAGCCACCCTGGAGGATCTGGCGTCCATCGCCGGCCATCTCCGGAGCTTCTCCGCGGAGCTGGCGGGGACCAACGACGAGATCCGCCACATGGCCTCCCAGGCCGATTCCACCTTCACCCGGGCCAGCCGGCTCATGGCCCGCATCGAGGAGGGGGAGGGGAGCCTGGGGCGGCTGCTCCGGGATCCCACCGTGGCGGGGGAGCTGGAGGGGACCCTCGAGGAACTCCAGCTCCTCCTGGCCGACATCCGGGAGAACCCCCGGCGCTACCTCCGACTCTCCATCTTCTGACGCCCCTCCCCTCCCCGTCCCCCATCAGGAGCCTCCACCGTGTCCCCCGACGCCGAAGGACAGCCGCCCACCCCGGCTCGGGCCGGTCACTCCGACGGGGAGCCGCCGCTTCGGGTGGAGCGGAGTGCCGGGGGGGTGGTGATCCGGGCCGTGGACGGCCGTCCCCACGTCCTCCTGATCCGAGATCCCTACCGGAAATGGGGGCTTCCCAAGGGACACCTGGAGGAGGGGGAGGGCCCGGCCGAGGCCGCGGTCCGGGAGGTGAGGGAGGAGACGGGTCTGGAGGACCTGATCCTGGGGCCGGAGCTGGGGGAGATCGACTGGGTCTTCCGTCAGAAGGGGCTCCGGATCCACAAGTATTGCCGCTTCTACCTCATGGTATCGCCCCGGGGGGAATGCACCCCGGAGGAGGAGGAGGGGATCTCGGCCTGTCGGTGGCTCATGGGGAGCGAGGCCCTGGAGACCATCTCCTACGGGAACGCCCGCAGGATGGTGGAACGGGCCCTGGATCGGGTTCCGGCGGAGCTCTCCCCCCACCATCTCCCATGGGAGTCGCCGCCGGAGGCAGGGTGACCACGTCGCGCCCGGTTGCCCCGCACTCCCGGCCGTGTATCCTTCGATGGCTCCCGGACCCCTCCTCCTGAACGGGAGATCCCCCGGACGCCCCATTGGAGGCCCGACCCCCCGGCGGGGCCCGGGCTCCTCTCCCACCTCGAGACGAACCACGGTCCTCATCCCATGACGCAGGACATCCGGGACATCACCATCATCGGCGGCGGGCCGGCCGGGCTCTTCGCCGCCTTCTACGCCGGGATGCGGGGCGTGACCGCGCGCATCGTCGACTCCCTTCCCGAGTTGGGGGGGCAGCTCATGGCCCTCTACCCGGAGAAATACATCTTCGACGTGGGGGGATTCCCCAAGGTCCTGGCCAAGGACCTGGCCCTGGACCTCATCGCCCAGGCCATGCAGTTCGAGCCGGAGGTCCTCCTGGACGTGGAGGTCCGGGAGCTGATC
>JBJHCB010000115.1:0-7598 GCA_050485805.1 Gemmatimonadota bacterium
CTCCATGCCCTCTCCCCTCTCCCTCGGCCGTCGACTCGTCCTGGCCCTCTTCCTGGCGGCCGTGGTGCCCTCGGGCCTCCTCCTGGCCGGGGGGTATCTGGCGTTCCGCGAGGTGGTGGTGGCCACCGGAAGCGCCGGCCCCTGGGTCCAGGTGGCCGAGAGCGGACAGGTGCTCCTGGAAGCGCTGGAAGGGGACGCATGGGATCCGGGGGAGATCGCACCGGCGGCAGCCCGCCACCGGGCCGAGCTTTCGGAATCCGTCCGGTACTCCCGGATCTACGCCCTCCTGGGGGAGCGGATCCTTTTCCTCCTCCCCCTGGCGGCGGGAGCCCTCCTCGTGGTGTCCGGGGCGTTCGCCCTCTGGGCCGCCCGTTCCTTCTCCCGCCGGATCTCGGGTCCGGTGGAAGAGCTGGTGGGGTGGACGGAGCGGGTGGGGAGGTCCGACCCCCTGCCTCCTCCCACCTCGGCCGAGGCCTCCGGAGCTCCCGAGTTCCAGGAGCTCCGCCTGGCGCTCCGCCGCATGGAGGGGGAGCTCGCCGCCGCCCGGCGGAAGGCGGTGGAACAGGCCCGGATGCGGAGCTGGACCGAGATGGCCCGACGGCTGGCCCACGACCTCAAGAACCCCCTCACTCCCATGACCATGGCCGCGCGCACCGCGGCAGGGACCGCCGACCCCCGGGTGGCCGAGGCGGGGGCCGTCCTGCTGGAGGAGCTCCGTCGGCTGGACGAGATGGCCCGCTCCCTAGCCGATTTCGCCCAGCCCCCCGAGGGTCCGCCGTCCCGGGTGGATCTGGGCGAACTCCTGGAGAGCCTGGGCCGCCGTCTTGCGGGGGATGCCGTGCCGGTGGAGGTCCGCCTTCCGGGGGTCCGGGGCGATGCTCCTCCCGTGGAGGTGGAGGGGCATCCCCTCCTGCTGGAACGGGTGGTGCGCAACCTGGTGGTGAATGCGCAGGAAGCCGTGTTGGACAGGGGGACCTCCCCCCCCCCACCGGTGGAGCTGGTCCTGTCCCGGGACGGTCCGCAGGCCGTCATCCGGGTGCTGGATCGGGGCCCCGGGCTTCCCCAGGGGACGGCCCGTCGGATCTGGGATCCGGAGTTCACCACCCGACGGAAGGGGACCGGCCTGGGGCTGGCGATGGTGCGCCAGGGGGTGACGGCCCATGGGGGCCATGTGGAGGCCATGGACCGGGAGGGGGGCGGGGCAGAGTTCCGCATCCATCTCCCCCTGGCCTCGGGAGGCCCCTCGTGAGGGTCCTCCTCATCGACGACGAGGGGAACCTCCGGCGCATGCTCCGGGCCCTCCTGGAAGCGGAAGGCTATACGGTGGCCGAGGCGGATCGGGGAGATCGGGGACTGGCGGTGGCCGAGTCCTTCGAGCCCGAGGTGGTCCTCCTGGACCTGGTCCTTCCCGGGGGCACCGGGCTGCAAGTCCTCCCCCGCCTCCTGGACCGGCATCCCGGCCTCCCCGTGATCATGATGAGCGGCGAGGCCACCCTGGGAGACGCCATGGAGGCCACCCGCCGGGGGGCCTTCCACTTCCTGGAGAAACCCCTCACCCCGGAAGCCGTCCTGGTGACCCTGCGGGGGGCCCTGGAGGTGAGTCGGGCCCGGGATCTGAGCCGGGCCCTCCGGGAGGAGCTGGGGCCCGGCGCCCGGATGGTGGGACGGAGCCCGGCCCTGGACGAGGTCCTCCGCACCATCCGGAAGGTGGCTCCCACCGATGCCCGCGTCCTCATCACCGGGGAGAGCGGGACCGGGAAGGAGCTGGCGGCCGCGGCCATCCACGCCCTCTCCTCCCGGAAGGGAGGGCCCTTCGTCCGGGTCAACTCGGCCGCCCTTCCCCGGGACCTGGTGGAAAGCGAGATGTTCGGGCACGAGCGGGGGGCCTTCACCGGAGCCGTGGCCCGCCACCGGGGCCGCTTCGAGCTGGCCCACCGAGGAACCCTCTTCCTGGACGAGGTGGGGGACCTGGGGGCCGAGGCCCAGGGCAAGCTGCTCCGCACCCTGGAATCGGGGACGATCCAGCGGGTGGGAGGGCGGGACACCATCGAGGTGGACGTCCGGGTGGTGGCGGCCACCAACCGGAACCTCCGGGCCCGGGTCGAGGGCGGGGAGTTCCGCGAGGACCTCCTCTTCCGATTGGAGGTGGTTCCCCTCCGCCTCCCCCCGCTCCGGGAGCGGAGGGAGGACATCCCCCTCCTGGTGGAGTACGCGCTGGAGCGTCTCCGCGTGCGCCACGGACTCCCCTCCCCGGAGCTGGACGGGAGCGCCCTGGAACTCCTGGTGGCCCACCCTTGGCCCGGGAACGTGCGGGAGCTCCTGAACCTGGTGGAGCGGATCGCCATCCTCCACCCGGGAGCCTCGGTGGGCCCCGCCGAGCTGTCGCCCCTCCTCTCCTCCGGCGGTGCTCCGGGCCCAGGGAGCGACCCGGCCTTCCTGCGGCCCTGGCGCTCGGGACCCGAACGCCCCCTCCGGGAGCTCCTGGACGACTATGAGCGCGGACTCCTCCAGGGCGCCCTGGAGGACGCAGGGGGGAACGTGGCCGAGGCGGCCCGTCTCCTCCAGACCGACCGGGCCAATCTGTATCGGCGGATGCGGCGGCTCGGCCTCCGGGAAGAGGGGTAGCACCCGGCGGGGACGTTCGCGTCAGGCCCCGCCCCCCCCGTCCCTCGTCAACCACCGGCCATCCTTCCACGGGAGGCGCCCTTGCCCCGCCCCATCCGATTCCGGGTCCACCCCGCGTGCGCTCCTTCGGGATCCGGACCCCCATGCGGCGTCCGGATCCCGCCTTGGTCGACGGCGGCACTCCTGCTGGCCCTCCTGGCCCTTCCGGGAGGAGCCCAGGCCCAGGAGCCGGTCCCGGGACCCACCCTTCCCCGGGAGGTTCGGGAGGAGGTGGTCCGCTTCCTGAACGACCCATCCACGCTCCGCCTCCCAGGGGGTGCCCGGGTACCCGGTGGGACCGTGGTGGAGGGGAACGTGGCGGTCCTGGGGGGGGGGATCCAGTTGGCCGGACGGATACGGGGGGACCTCCTGGTGGTGAACGGCGATCTCCGGATGGAGCCCGGAGCCCACGTGGAGGGAATCGCCCGGATCGTGGGGGGGCGCCTCCTTTCGGGGGAGGCTTCCTGGGCCGAGGACGGGGTGGAGATCTACCAGGCCTCCCTCCGCTATCGCCTGAGGGACGACCGCGTCGAGGTGGAGGACTACCCGGGAGTCGCCCTCCCCCGGATCCTGTCCGGGACGTGGGGCCCCGCCCGGGTGCGCCTCACGCTCCGCGCGGCGGGGACCTACAATCGGGTGGAGGGGCTCCCGGTGAGCCTGGGCCCCGTGGTGGAGGCGGGGAGCCGGAATCCCTTCCACCTGGAGGCCTTCGGGATCTGGCGCTCCGTGGATGGGCTGGACCTGGAGCGTCGGAACCTGGGCTACGTCGTCCGGGGCGAACAGGCGCTGGGAGGAAGCGGGGAGCTCTTCCTTTCCCTCAGCGCCCACTCCGTGGTCCGGCCGGTGGAGACCCGGGGGCTCTCGGACGCCGAGAGCTCCCTGGCCACCTTTCTCCTCCGCCGGGACTTCCTGGACCACCTGGAGGCTACGGGATGGAGCGCCTCCCTGGCCCTGCGACCGGTGGATCGTCCCCTGGAGATCCGCATGGAGTATCGCGAGGAGGACCACGAGGCCCCCCGGCTGCGGGACCCGTGGACCCTCCGGGACCGGGAACGGGCCTGGCGCCCCCTCGCCCTGATGGGGGAAGGTCCGCTCAGAACCCTCTCGGTCCATTCCACCCTGGACACCCGGGACGACATCCGGGATCCCTCCAGCGGCTGGTGGATCCAGGGACGGCTGCGCCGCGCGGTGGGCGGGGATCTCCGCACCCCCGCCCTGGACGGCGTGGGCGGCGCCACCGGGTTGGCCTCCTCCGAGGTCCTTCCCCTGGCCCTGGACGGAACCCTGGACCTGAGGCGCTACAATCGGCTGGGCCCCGACTCCCGCCTGAACCTGAGACTCCTGGCCACGGGGTCCCTGGATGGGAACCCCCTTCCGCCCCAGCACCAGGTGGCGCTGGGGGGGGAGGGCTCGCTCCCGGGGCATCCGGCCTTCGCCGTGGATTGCGGCGCACGCTCCGGCTCCTATCTCCGTGACGGCGAGGAGATCTTTCCCTTCTACGGGTGCGACCGCGCCCTGCTGGGCCAGGTGGAGTACCACGGCTTCCTCCCCTTCTCCTGGTCCCCGGGGAGTGGGGACGGGGACTGGGAGTGGGACGCGCTCCTGGAACTCCGACCGGCCTGGACCCTCTTCCTCAATGCCGGGCGGGGCTGGGCGGTCCAGGAGGAACGCCGACTCGCCCCGGCGGAGGACGATCCCCTCCGGACCGACGTGGGCCTCGGCCTCCACGTGGGGCCTGTGGGTCTCTACTGGGCCTATCCACTGAACCAGCGGGACCGGGGGCTCAACTTCTTCGTCCGGCTGCAGCACCGGTTCTGACGGTCGAGGCCCTCGGTGCGCCCCCTCCTGGTCCTCCTGGCCCTGTTCGGCATGGCCGTCTCCATGGCAGCGCCTTCCGCCGCCCAGCAGGCGGCCGGGCCCATGGAGCTGCGCCTGCAGGCAGGGGACGGGAGCGTCCGGGTGATCCTGGGAGGGGTCCTGGAGCGGCCCGGGGTACAGCAGAGCCTGGAAGCGGGCCTCCCGGTCCGGATCCGGATCGTGGTGGAGCTGTGGAGGGACCGCATGGTGGATGCACTGGAAGGACGCCACGAATGGCGCGGCACCGTGGTGATGGACCCCCTCTCCGGGCGATACCGGACGGAGACCGACGGCGGCGCGGTGGGGGAGTTCGTCTCCCTGAGCGGAGCCCGGGCCTTCCTGCAGGGGCAGATCCAGGTTCCCCTGGCCCCGGAGCGGGAAGGGCGCTTCTACTACCTGGGGAGGATGGAGGTGGAGACCCTTTCCCTGTCCGACCTGGAGGAGCTGCGGCGCTGGCTGCAGGGGGACCTGGGACCGGCGGTGGAGGGGGAGGAGTCGGTGGGCGGCGCCCTGGGGAGGGGGCTCCGGCGCCTCCTGGTCCGGGCGCTGGGTCTACCCGTGCAGCGTTACCAGACCCGGACGCCCACCTTCACCGGGGGGGGCTCCGGAGAGTGACCGGGGGACCCTCTCCCCCATCCACCCCCCCGGCCACCTCATCCGCCCCCGGCTCCGAGGCGGCCGCCGCCCCGCCGGTGGGCGGGGGAACGCCCGGCCCCCGGACGAACCGGCCGGGTCGGGCCCCCGTGGCCTCTCCTTCCCGGATGACGGCCTGACCGTTCACCAGGACGTGGACCATCCCCTGGGCCAGCTGGTGGGGGCGCTCGTAGGTGCTCCGCTCCGCCACCGCCTCGGGGTCGAAGACCACCAGATCCGCGAAGAATCCTTCTCGCACCTGGCCTCGCTCCCGGAGTCCGATCCGGTCGGCCACCGCCCACGACGACTTGCGGACGGCCGCCTCCAGGGAGAGGACGCCCTCGTCCCGAACATAGTGCCCCAGGATCCGGGGATAGGTCCCGTAGGCCCGGGGATGGGGCTGCCCCCCTGCCCCCCGTGGGTTCCAGGCACTCCCGTCGGTTCCGAACTTCATCCAGGGGAGGGCGAGCTTCCGTCGGACGTTCTCCTCGCTCATGGCGAAGTAGATCATCCCCACCCGGGACCGGTCCCGGAGGACCAGGTCCATGGCCACCTCCTCCCAGGGCCGCCCCGTCTCCTCCGCCACCTCGGCCAGGCTCTTCCCGATCCATCGCACGTGGTCCCGGTTGGAGACCGACGCAATGATGCTCCCATCGGGACCGGCCAGGCGGCACCAGTTCTCCCACCGGGTGGGGGGACCGGTCATCTCCTGGCGGATCCGCTCCCGGGCCTGGCGGTTGCCCAGATTCCGATAGAGCCCGCCGTCGGCCTGGACCCAGGGCGGGAAGCAGGCGGTGAGCCCGGTGGACGCTGCGGTATAGGGGTACATCCCCGCGCTCACGTCCAGGCCGGCCGCCCGGGCCGCCTCGATCCGGCCCACCACCTGGTCGGTGAGTCCCCAGTTGTCCACCCCCGCCACCTTGAGGTGGAAGATCTCCACCGGGGCCCCGGAGCGCCTGCCGATCTCCACGGCTTCGTCCAGCGCCTCCAGGATGTGGTAGGACTCGCTCCGCATGTGGGTGATGTAGACGCCCCCATGGGCCGCCACCACCCGGGAGATCTCCACCAGCTCCTCCAGGCCGGCGAAGGAGCCGGGGGGATAGATGAGGGCGGTGGCCACCCCGAAGGCGCCGTCCTGCATGGCCCGCTCGGTCACCGCCCGCATGGTGTCCAGCTCCGCCGGCGTGGGCCCACGGTCCGACATCCCCAGGGCGTAGCGCCGGACGGTGGTTCCCCCCACGAAGGACCCCACGTTCACGGCCACGCCGCCGGCCTCCATCTCCTCGAGCCATGCCCCGAAACGGGTCCACTCCCGGGCCCGGCGCACGGCGACGCTGTCCCCCTGGTTCACCGCCCCAAGGATGCGACGATTCACCGGCGCGGGGGTGTTGGACTCCCCCATGATCTCGGTGGTGACCCCCTGGAAGATCTTGGACAGGGCAGAGCCGTCCCGGAGATAGGCCTCGTCGGACTGACCGTTCAGATCGATGAAGCCCGGCGCCAGGACGAGCCCGGTGATATCCAGGACTTCGCCGACCCCGGCCCGGTCCACCGTCCCCGGCGGGGCCACACGCACCACCCGGTCTCCCCGGATCCCCACATCGGCGTGCCGCCAGGCGTTTCCGGAACCGTCCACCAGCCGTCCCCCCACCAGGAGGAGGTCCAGGGGTTCGGTGGAGACGACCGCGGCCACGCCTTGGGGGGAGAGGGCGGGTGGGGGCACCGCCAGCCCCGGGAGGGTCACCTGGGGGTCGGGCCCCACCGTCTGGCGCTGGGCCGCCCCCTCGCCTCCCACGAGGGACGCAAGGGGGGAGGCCGCCCCGGGGGGGAAGGGAAGGGCCAGGAGCGTAGCCAGCGCCAGGAGACCCAGGAGGGCGGGAAGTCTTCGCATGGGGATCTCCTACTCCTCCCGGACCAGAAGGTACCGGGCCAGGGCCCGATCCCCGGTCACCTCCAGGGCCCTCACCTCCCACCCTTTCTCCAGGTAGTGCCGGAGGACGGCCCGGGTGGCCTGCCGCCACGCCAGCGCCAGGGCAGGGTCGGCTTCCTTGAGCTCCTGGATCCGGGCAGGGATGGCCACCAGGATCCCAGGGGCGAGGAGGTCCAGGCGGGGGGAGCCCGGAACCGGTAGCCCCTGGGGGCCCACCCCGGCTCCCAGCGCCTCCTCCGCCTCGGGGAAATCCTCCCCGGAGCGCTGCTGGAGCCGATGGACGGTCCCGGCCCCGGAGCCCTCCGGTGCCTCCTCACCGGCAAGGGCCCGGACCCAGGGCGCCTCCATCTCCCACAGGGCCACGAAGCGGTCCGTGCCGATTCCCTGGTGGAGGGGGGAGGAGGAGGTTCCGTACATCTCCTCCACGTAGGTCCGGACCCGGGCCCCCAGGCGGTTCAGGTTGAGGTGGGCGTTCCGGGCCTCCAGGGGGTCGAAGGTCCAGTACATCCGGGAC
>JBJHCB010000116.1:0-6253 GCA_050485805.1 Gemmatimonadota bacterium
GAGCTGGACCGCTGCTTCGCCCGGGTGGCCCGCAAGCTGGCCCGGGAGGTGGCCGAGGGACGAAGGAAGCGGGAGGAGGGGGGATCCCTGGACCGGGACCTGCTCCGGGCCTTCCTGGGCCCACCGCCCCTCCTCCGGGCCGGTCGCGACGGGGGGCCCGAGCGGGTGGGGATCGCCACCGGGCTCGCCTGGACCGAGGCGGGCGGGGAGCTCCTGGAGGTGGAGGTGGCGGTGGTGCCGGGCAACGGGAAGATCCAGCTCACCGGAACCCTGGGGGACGTGATGAAGGAGTCGGCGGTGGCGGCCGTGACCTTCGCCCGGTCCCGGGCCCGGGGGCTGGGCCTCTCCCCGGAGTTCCACCGGGAGGTGGACATCCACATCCACATCCCCGAGGGAGCCACCCCGAAGGACGGGCCGTCGGCCGGGGTCACCATCGCCACCGCCCTGGTCTCGGCCCTCACGGGGACGCCCACCCGGAGCGAGGTGGCCATGACGGGAGAGATCACCCTCCGGGGCCGGGTCCTTCCCGTGGGCGGGGTGAAGGAGAAGGCGGTGGCGGCCCTCCGCCACGGCCTGGAGACGGTCCTTCTCCCGGGGGGGAACGCCCCGGAACTGGACCGCCTCCCCGGGGAGGTCCGGGAACGCCTGGCCCTCACCATCGTACAGGACATGGACGAGGTGCTCCGGGCGGCGCTCATGGAGCCCCTCGCCCGGGAGCCCGAAGTCCCCCGCACCCCGGGACTCGGGGGACACCCCGGGGCCGACCCTGGAATCCACATCTCCCAGTGAACCCCGTGGAGCTCGACCCATGCCATCCGACGCAGCCACGGCCATGATGATCCGCACGGTGGAGTTCAGCGGGTCGGTGGTGGACCCCTCCGCGCCCTTCCCGGGGGACCTCCCCCAGGTGGCCTTCGTGGGGCGGTCCAACGTGGGGAAGTCCTCCCTCATCAACACCCTCCTCCGGCGGACCCGGAAGAAGCTGGCCCACGTCTCCACCACCCCGGGGAAGACCCAGACCCTGAACTTCTTCCGGGTGAACGAGGCCTTCTTCCTGGTGGACCTCCCGGGATACGGGTTCGCCCGGGCTCCGGCTGCGGTCCGGGAGGGGTGGACGCAGCTGGTACGGGGATATCTCGCGCGCTCCGACGGTCCCCGGGCGGTGGTCCTCCTCCTGGATGTCCGACGGAACCCCTCCCAGGAGGACGTGGACATGCTGGCGTACCTGTCGGAGCTGGGCCTCCCCGTCCTGGTGGTCCTCACCAAGGTGGACAAGCTCACCCGGAGCCGGCGGGCCAGGGACCTCCCCGGAATGGTGGAGAACCTCGGGCTCGACGGAGACCAGGTCCTCCCCTTCTCCTCCCAGACGGGAGAGGGGCGGGACGAGCTCCTGGCGGCTCTGGAGGACCTCCTGGACTGAGGCTACCCATGCGTCCCCGCCGCTCCACCCCCGTCCTCCCCGCCCTCGTCCTCTCGGCGTGCGCCCTCGCCCTGACGGGTTGCGGGCTCCTCTTCCAGGAGGGGGAACCGGTGCGTGGGGGAGGGCGCTCGGCCGTGCCCCCTCCGTCCCCCGGCGGCCAGCCCACCGCCCCGGACCCCGGGTCGCCCGGGGGGCAGGGGGCGGCAGGCCTGGAGGTGGAGCTCCCCCCCGGATTCGGGACCCTTCGCCAGGAGCGGATCTCGGTGGACCTGCGTCGGGGGGAGCTCCAGATGCGGGTGACCCCCCTGGCGGAATCGGTGACCCGGACGGCGGCTCCCGACACCTGGGAGCGACTCTCGGCCCTGGCCCGTTCCCATGACGAGATCTTCCGGAGACAGACGGGGTCCGCCGTGCCGTTCCAGCTCTTCCTCGTCGCCCTCTACTCCGAGACCGAGACCCTCCCCTTCGAACCCGGGGCCCTCACCCTGGTGAGCCGGGGCGTCCGGCACCGCCCCGTGGAGATCCGGGGCCTCACTCCGGGGTGGGCTCTTCAACGGGTGGGCCCCCGGGAGACCCAGCTGGCCGTCTACGCCTACCCCGGGGAGGTGGACCTGGAAGGGGAGCTGGCCGTGGAGTACCAGGATGTGAGGAGCCGGGAGTGGGACCGGGTGCTTCCGGAAGTGCAGGCGGAGCGAAGCCGCATCCGGGCCCGGGGCGGCGGCTGAGGCGCCTGTTCGGCCGGTCGCCCGGTCAGTCGTCGATCCCGAACTTCCGGATCTTCCGGTAGAGGGTCCGCTCCCCGATCCCCAGCCGCTCCGCCGCCTGTCGTCGGTTCCCGTCCGTGTCCCGGAGAACGGCCCGGATGGCTTCCTCCTCGAGTTCCTCCATGGTCATCCCGGGCGGGAATCGGATCTCCGCCTCGGCCCCTCCTTCCCCACCCTCTTCCGGGGACCCGGCGTCGGACCCGTCGGACTCCTCCCCCCCGGCTCCCGGGGGGCTTTCCGGTCCGGAGGCCAGCCCGGAGGCCAACCCGGAGGGAAGGGAGGCCGGCCGGGTCTGGCCGGTGATGGAGCCCACCTCCACCTCGTCGGCCCACCGGTGGTCCATGTCCTGGCGGTAGGCATCGAACTCCCGTCGGAGTTCCTCCATGTCCACCCGGAGCTCCACCAGGGTGCGGAAGACGAACTCGAGTTCCGGTCGCAGCTCTCCCCTCCCCCGGTCCCCGGCCCCTCCCTCGCCCGGGCGCGCCGGCGCCCCGGGGTCGCGCCAGGGCACCGGGAGGAGGGATCGCCCTTCCCCGCCCCGGAGCTCCCGGGGGATGTCCTGGAGCCCGACCTCCCGCCCCGGAGCCAGGACCACCATGCTCTCCACCAGGTTCCGGAGCTCCCTAACGTTCCCCGGCCAGTCGTGGTCCACCAGGGCTTCCATGGCCTCGGGGAGGATCCCGGGGAAGGGACGATCGATGCGCTCGGAGACCTCCTGGACGAAGTGTCGGACCAGGAGTGGAATGTCCTCCTTCCGCTCCCTCAGGGGCGGGAGGCGGAGATCCAGGATGTTCAGCCGGTAGTAGAGATCCCGCCGGAACTCGCCCGTGGCCACCAGCTGCCGGAGGTCCCGATGGGTGGCGGCCACGATCCGGACGTCCACCTGGATGGCTCGCTCCCCACCCACCCTGAGGAACTCCCGCTGCTCCAGGACCCGGAGGAGCTTGGTCTGGGTGGAGAGGGGCATCTCGCCGATCTCGTCCAGGAAGAGGGTGCCCCGATGGGCCAGCTCGAAGAACCCCTTCCGGGCGTCGATGGCCCCGGTGAAGGCGCCCTTTTCGTGCCCGAAGAGCTCGCTCTCCAGAAGGGTATCCGAGAGGGCCGCCACGTTCACCGCCAGGAAGGCCCGATGGCGCCGGGGGGAGAGGGCGTGGAGCCCCCGGGCCACCAGTTCCTTGCCGGTGCCGCTCTCCCCCGTGACCAGGACGGTGGAGTCCACGGGAGCCACCTGCACCACCCGCTCCAGCAGCTCCCGGATGGATTCCGACTCCCCCACGATCCCGGTGAGGCGCTGGAGGCCTCGCCGGTCCACCGTGCGGCGCCCCACCAGGGCCACCTCGTCGGGGGCGGGATCGGGACCGAAGCTCTCCACCGCCCCCAGCTCCCTCCCCCGGACTCGTCCCGCGCCCCCGGGAAGGACGGTGAAGAGGGAGACCTCCCCGCCGGGACTCACCCGATCCCGCCACGCCTCTCCTCCCTCCGTCCCCTCCCCCGTGAGGACCAGGAGCACGGGGACGGACCCCTCCCCTGAGCCCCGGTCGGCGAAGGTGCCGGCCTCCGAGGGGCGGGGGGGAGGGGGGAGGTGGGCCGGGGACGGAATCAGGTCGACCTGGAAGCCCTCTTCCTGGAAGGCGTCCCGGAGGGCCCCCGCCAGGGGGAGGCGGTGCGTCGAGATGAGAACCAGGTCGTTCATGCCGGGAACCGCGGGACGGGGCCGCCCGTCACCGCCGGATCGACCCCTCGGTGTAGAAGGGGGGACGCTGGACCCGCCCCGGGATCTCCCGCTCCCGGACCCGGATGGCCACCTCGGTACCGGGGGTCGCCAGCGCCGTCGGGAGGTAGGCCAGGGCGATCCCCTCCCCCAGGGTGGGGCTCACGGTCCCGGAGGTGAGGCTCGCCACCTCGGCGCCGTCCGCCACCACAGGATACCCGGGCCGGGGGAAGCCCCTTCCCGTGAGGCGGATCCCCGCCAGGCGGCGCTCCACTCCCGCCTCCTTCTGGCGGACCAGCGCCTCCCGTCCCACGAAGTCCCCCTTGTCCAGCTTCACGATCCAGCCCAGCCCGGATTCCAGCGCCGTGTGCCCCCGGTCCAGGTCGTTCCCGTACAGGGCGTAGCCCATCTCCAGGCGGAGGGTGTCCCGGGCGCCCAGCCCTGCGGGGAGGAGGCCGGATCCCTCGCCCCCGTCCAGGAGGGCCCGCCAGACCGGGACCGTCTCCCCTGCCGGGAGATAGAGCTCGAACCCGTCCTCTCCGGTGTATCCCGTCCGGGCCACCAGGGCCTCCACCCCGGCCACCCTCCCGGCGGCGCACCGGTAGTAGCCCAGCGAGTCCAGGGGCACGTCGGTGAGGGGGGCCAGGATCCCCTGGGAGGCCGGACCCTGGAGGGCCAGGAGGCCCACGGCGTTGGACCGGTCCTCGAGCTCCAGCTCCCGATCTCCCACATGGGCCGAGACCTGGGCCCAGTCCGCCTCCCGGTTGGCCGCGTTCACCACCAGGAGCCAGCTCTCGTCTCCGGTCCGATAGACCAGGAGGTCGTCGATGACCCCGCCGTCCTCCTGGCAGAGGGCGGAGTACTGGGCCTGTCCCACCTCCAGGGCGGAGGCGTCGTTCACCGTCACCTCCTGGAGGAGGGCCAGGGCGTCGGGACCGGCCAGGTGGAACTCCCCCATGTGGGAGACGTCGAATATCCCCGCCGCCTCACGCACCGCCCGGTGCTCCTGCTGGATCCCGGAGGGATACTGCACCGGCATGGCGTAGCCGGCGAAGGGGACGACCTTCCCCCCCAGGCGGAGGTGCTCCCCGTGGAGGGGCGTTTCCTTCAGGGCGTCGTTCATGGCGTGGGACCTCCCGGATGGTCCATGAGGTGGAGGAGGAGGGCCTTCTGCCCATGGAGCCGGTTCTCCGATTCCTGGAAGACCCGGGACCGGGGGCCGTCGATGACCTCGGCGGTGACCTCCTCTCCCCGGTGGGCGGGGAGGCAGTGGAGGAAGATGCCTGCGGGGTCGGCGCGATCCATGAGGGAGGCGTTCACCTGGAAGGTCCGGAAGACGCCCTCCCGCTCCTCCGCCTCCCCCTCCTGTCCCATGGAGGCCCAGACGTCGGTGGTCACCACGTGGGCGCCCTCCACCGCCTCCCGGGGATCCCGGGTCAGGATCACCGGAGCCGCGTCTCGGGCCCGGGCCAGGATGTCGGGATCCGGGTCGTATCCCTCGGGCACGGCCAGGCGGAGCTCGAAGCCCAGGAGGGAGGCCGCGTTGAGCCAGGAGTTGGCGACGTTGTTGCCATCTCCCACCCAGGCCACCCGGAGGCGCCGGATGTCCCCGCCGAACTCCTCCTCCAGCACCATGAGGTCCGCCAGGAGTTGGCAGGGATGGACCCGGTCGGTGAGGCTGTTGATGACGGGAATCCCGGCGTGCCGGGCCAGCTCCTCCACCTCGTCGTGGAGGAAGGTGCGGATCATGATCCCGTCCACGTACCCGGTGAGGACCCGGGCGGTGTCCGCCATGGACTCCCCCCGGCCCATCTGGGAGTCCTGGTCCGACATGAAGATGGTGTGTCCGCCCAGCTGGTGGATGGCCACCTCGAAGGAGACCCGGGTGCGGGTGGAGCGCTTCCGGAAGAGGAGGGCCAGGATCCGGCCCTGGAGGGGTCGCCCCCCCTCCTCCCCGGCCTTGAGGCGCCGACCCCGGGCCACGACCTCCCGGAGCTCGGGACCGGTGAGGTCGGTGAGCTCCAGGAAGTGACGGGGGGCGGAGGAGGGAGACCGGGGAGGCATGATCAGAGAATGTACCGCCGGAGGTCCTCGTCCTCCACGATGGCCTCCAGGTGGGAGAGGACGAAGTCGCGATCCACGGACACCGAGGTCTCCCCCGACTCCGGGAGGGCGAAGAGGATCTCCTCCAGGAGGGTGGTCATGACGGTCTGGAGGCGGCGGGCCCCGATGTTCTCCATCCGGTCGTTGAGGCGCGCCGCGATGCGGGCGATCTCCGCCGTGCCGTCGTCGCTGAAGTGGAGGGTCGCGCCCTCGGTCTGGACCAGCGCCTGGTACTGGTGGAGGAGGGCGTTCCGC
>JBJHCB010000116.1:6263-7571 GCA_050485805.1 Gemmatimonadota bacterium
CCCGGATGGGGAAGCGCCCCTGGAGCTCCGGGATCAGGTCCGAGGGCTTGGAGACGTGGAAGGCCCCGGCGGCGATGAAGAGGATGTGGTCCGTCCGCACCAGGCCGTATTTCGTCTGGACGTTGGAGCCCTCCACGATGGGGAGAAGGTCCCTCTGCACACCCTCCCGGCTCACGTCGGGCCCGGCTCCCCCCCGGTCCCCGGCGATCTTGTCGATCTCGTCCAGGAAGACGATCCCCATCTCCTCGGTCCGATCCAGGGCCTCGTTCACCACCTCGTCCATGTCCACCAGCCGGTCCAGCTCCTCCTGGATGAGGATCCGGCGGGCCTCGGAGACCTTCATGGAGCGACGCTTGGTCCGGCGGGGGAGCATCTCCTGGAGCATCTCGGTGAAGCTGTGGTCCATGGCATCCATCCCCATGGGCACCATCATCCCGTCCAGGTTGGGCGTCTGCTGCACCTCCATCTCCACCTCCCGGTCCTCCAGCTTCCCGTCCTGGAGGAGCTTCCGGAGCTTCTCCCGGGTGCGGGCCCGGCGCTCCTTGAGGGTGAGCTCCGGCTCCCCTCCCTCTTCGGGCGCGGCTTGCGCCACCCCTCCGGTTCCGGCCACGAAGACCCGGGACGGTCCGTCGGAAGGCTGGGGCCCGGCGGGTTCCGCCGCCACCCGTGCCGTCTCCACCCGCATCTCGCCCCCCTCGGACGTGGGGAAGAGGAGGTCCAGGAGGCGCTCCTCGGCCCCGGCCTCGGCCCGCTCCTGCATCTCGTCCTCCCGCTCCGCCCGGACCAGGCTCACCGCGGTGTCGACCAGGTCCCGCACCATGGACTCCACGTCCCGGCCCACGTACCCCACCTCGGTGAACTTCGACGCCTCCACCTTCACGAAGGGGGCCCCGGCCAGACGGGCCAGGCGCCGGGCGATCTCCGTCTTCCCCACCCCCGTGGGACCGATGAGGATGAGGTTGTTGGGGGCGATCTCGTCCCGGAGCTCATCGTCCACCCGCTGCCGACGCCACCGGTTCCGGAGGGCGATGGCCACGGCCCTCTTCGCCGCGTCCTGGCCGATGATGTACCGGTCCAGTTCCGCCACGATCTGGCGGGGGGTGAGCTCGTCCAGCCACTCCTGCTCGGGGGACTCCCCCTCGGCCTGGGAGAACGCCCCCTCGGCCCGGGGGGCCTCCCCGCCCTCCGGCTCCCGGATCTCCACGGATTCGGTCATGCCTCGCTCCCTCCCCCCTCGCCGTCGCCCAGCTCCAGGAGGTTGATCCGGTCGTTGGTGTAGATGCAGATGTCCGCCGCGATGGTGAGGGC
>JBJHCB010000117.1:0-7554 GCA_050485805.1 Gemmatimonadota bacterium
AGGGGACAAGGTGAAGGTCACCATGATGTTCCGTGGTCGCCAGCTCTCCCACCCCGAATTGGGGCTGGAGGTGCTGGAGCGGATCGCCTCCGACATGGAAGAGATCGGAAAGATCGAGAGTCATCCGACCCGGGAGGGTCGGACCATGCACATGGTCCTGGCTCCCCTGACCGCGAAGTAGGTCATCCCCCCGCAGGCAGCACGGATCGCCGGCGTCGCGGGAGGACTTCCCGGGACGCCCCGGGATCCCTTTTTGCCGGCGAGATACGAAGAGGAGCAGGAAATGCCGAAGATGAAGACGAACCGGGCGGCTGCGAAGCGCCTGAAGAAGACGGGATCGGGGAAGCTCCGGCGCCGTCGGGCCAACAAGAGCCACATCCTGACCAAGAAGACGACGAAGCGGAAGCGGCGTCTCCGCCAGGCGACCCTGGTGGACAAGGCCGACGAGAAGCGGATGAAGCGTCTCCTCCCCAACCTGTAAGACCCCAGGAGTCGAGCCATGCCACGGACCACCGGATCGCCGGCCCGCAAGGACCGGAAGAAGAAGATCCTCAAGGAAGCCAAGGGCTACTTCGGGGGCAGGAAGAAGCTCTACCGTACCGCCAAGGACGCGGTGGAGAAGGGGTGGGAGCACGCCTACCGGGACCGGAAGAAGAAGAAGCGGAACTTCCGGGCCCTCTGGATCACCCGGATCAACGCCGCGGCGCGGCAGCACGACCTCTCCTACTCCCGCTTCATCGACGGACTGAACAAGTCCGGCGTGGAGCTGGATCGGAAGGCGCTGGCCGACCTGGCCGTCCGCAATCCCGTCGCCTTCGAGGCGCTGGCCACCCAGGCCAAGGCGGCCCTGAACGGGACGTCCTGAGCCGTACATACAGGCGGCTTCCAGCGAGGCGTCGTGGGCGGGGCCCGGGGATCTCCCCGGGCCCCGTTTCGCGTGGTATGGCAGTGCCCCGAAGGGGTCCGGAAGCGGGGTTTGCACCGGCATCGGGGGGTGGTAGGTTGTGCGACGTCCGAACCCGGAGCCCAGGGCTCCGGCTCCCTGGTGGGTACACCCCGAGGAGGGTGCTCTTGAGTTCGCTGCTGGACGATCTGAAGGCCCTCGAGGCCGAGGCCCTCGAAGCCGTGGCCACCGCCCAGGGCCCGGAATCCCTGGAAGAGGTCCGGGTCCGTTACCTGGGCCGCAAGGAGGGACGGATCTCCGCCATCCTCCGCAGGGTGGGGGAACTGGAGCCCGCCGAGCGCCCCCCCCTCGGGGCCGAGGCCAACCGGGTGAAGGGGCGGCTGCTGGAGGCCCTGGAGTCCCGGGCGGGCGATGTGTCGGGCCAGAAGGACGGGACCGGGGAGGCCCGGGAGGACCTCACCCTCCCGGGTCGGCGCCCCTGGCCCGGGGGCCGTCATCCCGTGACCCTGGTGGTGGACGAGCTCTGGGAGATCTTCCGGGGGCTCGGCTTCACCCGGGCCCGGGGCCCCGAGGCGGAGACGGAGTGGCACAACTTCGTGGCCCTGAACACGCCCCTGGACCACCCGGCCGCCGATGAGCAGGACACCCTCTACCTCAAGGGGGGGCACCTGCTCCGGAGCCACACCTCGCCGGTACAGGTCCGGGTCCTTCAGGCCCACCGTCCCCCCATCCGCGTCCTGGCGCCGGGGATGGTCTATCGCCGGGACACCTACGACGCCACCCACGCCCCGGCCTTCGCCCAGCTCGAGGGGCTTGTGGTGGACGAGGGGATCACCTTCGTGGACCTCAAGGCCACCCTGGCCGAGTTCGCCCGCCGCTACTGGGGGCCGGGGACCCGGATCCGCTTTCGCCCCTCCTTCTTCCCCTTCACCGAGCCGTCGGCGGAGGTGGACGTGAAGCGGAGCTGGACCGACGAGGAGGGCGGGGAGCGGGAGACGGACTGGCTCGAGATCATGGGCGCCGGGATGGTGGATCCGGCAGTCCTGGATCACTGTGGCATCGACTCCGAACGATACACCGGCTTTGCCTTCGGCATGGGGCCGGGCCGCATCGGGATGCTCAAGTACGGGATCCCCGACATCCGGGCCTACTTCGACAACGACGTGCGCTTCCTCCGCCAGTTCGCCCACCGATGAAGGCGTCCTACCGCTGGATCCAGGACATCGCCCCGGAGCTGGACGATACCCCCGCCCAGGCCTCGGAGCGGCTGGCCGCCCTGGGGTTCCCCGTGGAGGGAGCCGAGCTCCTGTCCCAGGGGCTCGGGGACGTGGTGCTGGCCCGGGTGCTGGAGGTCCGACCCCATCCCAACGCGGACCGCCTGAGGGTGTGCGAGGTGGACGGGGGGAACGGCGCTGTGCAGGTGGTCTGTGGCGCGGACAACGTCCGGGCCGGCCACTGGTATCCCTTCGCCCCGGTGGGGGCGAGCCTCCCCGGAGGCCTCACGATCCGGAAGGCCAAGCTCCGGGGAGAGGTCTCCGAGGGGATGCTCTGCTCCGAGCGGGAGCTGGGGCTCGGAAAGGGGCACGAGGGGCTCATGGAGCTGGGCGCCGGGGAAGAGGGGGGAGCCGGGTCCTCCCCGGGCTGGATCCCCGGCCGACCGCTGGTGGAGGCCCTGGCCCTGAAGGATGTCCGTCTGGACGTGGAGGTCACCTCGAACCGCCCGGACCTCCTGTCCCACCGGGGCATCGCCCGGGAACTGGCCCCCCGGGGGGATGCGTCCCTGGTGGAGCCTCCCATCCCGGGAGAGGATCCGGAGGCCGCGGCCGCCGTCCGGGCCCTTCCCCTGCACACCGATGCCCGGGAGGTGAGGACCGGGGGGGTGACCCTCCGCATCGAGGCCCCGGACCTCTGCCCCCGCTACCTGGGGCTGGTGATCCGAGGGGTCCGGGTGGGTCCTTCGCCCGCCTGGCTCCAGGCCCGGCTCCGGGCGGCGGGGGCCCGCCCCATCAACAACGTGGTGGACGCCACGAACTACGTCCTGCAGGAGTTGGGTCAGCCCCTCCACGCCTTCGACCTGGCCCGCCTCGAGGACGCCACCGTGGTGGTGCGCCGTGCCCGGGACGGAGAGGGGATCCGGACGCTGGACGGAGCGGAGCGGACCCTCTCATCGGAGATGCTGGCCATCTGCGACGCCCGACGGGCGGCGGCGGTGGCCGGGGTCATGGGAGGAGAGGAGTCGGAGGTAGGGGAGGAGACCACCGACATCCTCCTGGAGTGCGCCCTCTTCACCCCGGGTCCCGTCCGGGCCACCCGGAAGGCGCTGGGACTCCCCACCGATGCGTCGTACCGCTTCGAGCGGGGGGTGGACCCCCTGGGGCTTCGCACCGCCCTGGAGCGCTGTGCCCGGATTGTCCTGGCCACGGCCGGGGGCGCCCCGGACGGGGCGATCCTGGATGCCGCCCCGGTGCAGGCCGAGCCCCTCCGGGTGCGACTCCGCCCCTCCAGGGTGGAGCGGGTCCTGGGCGTACCCTTCCAGGAGGACGAGATCCGGGCCCTCCTGGCGCCCCTGGGGTTCGGGGTGGACCCCAGCACCGAGATGGAGGCGGCCGGGGACCGACGGGAGCCGGACCTGGCGGTGACCGTCCCCGGCTACCGGACGTGGGACGTGACCCGGGAGGTCGACCTCATCGAGGAGATCGCCCGGCGCCACGGCTACGACCGCTTCCCCGACGACCTGGGGGCCTTCCGACCCGGGACCGTCCCCGACCATCCCCTCTTCCGGCTGGAGGACGCCCTCCGCACGGAGCTGGCCGCCTGGGGGCTCCTGGAGGGCCAGACCCCGGCCTTCGCCCCCGAGGGTGAGGGAGAGGTGGAGGTGCTGAACCCCATCTCCATGGAGGAGCGGTGGCTCCGGAGCGCGCTCCTTCCCGCCCTCCTCCGGCGGGTCCGCTACAACCTGGCCCGGGGGAACCGGGAGGTCCGGCTCTTCGAGGTGGGAACGGTCTTCGCCCCGGGAGAGCCGGGGGAGCTTCCCCGGGAAGGGACCCGGGTGGCGGCGGTCCTCCACGGGCACCGTTCCCCCCCCCACTGGAGTGAAGGGGGTGAGCCCCTGGATGTCTGGGAGGTGAAGGGGATCCTGGAGGCCGTGGTGCGGCGGATCCCCGGAGCTGCCTGGGAAGTGGAACCGGAGGAGGTGGAGCACGGAGTGGGGGATGGAGTGGAGGATGGAGCGGAGGGGCGAGTGGACGGGCGAGTGGAGGAGGGCGTGCGGCGGGAGCCATCCCTCCCGCGGTTCGAGGCGGGATTCTCCTTCCGGGTCCGGGACGCGGAGGGACGGATCGTCGGGACCGGGGGGCGCGTCCCTTCCGGGGCCCTGGATCTTCCCCCCTGGGCGGGGTCGGTGTGGGGATTCGAGGTGGATCTCCCCCCGGAGCCCGCCCCCACCCCGACGCCGCGCCTGGCTCCCCTCCCCACCCACCCCGGGGTGGATCGGGACCTGGCCCTCCTGGTCCCGGAGGAGCATGCGGCCGGTCCCCTCATGGAGCGGATCCGAAGGGAGGGGGGTACCTTGCTCCGCGAGGTCCGGATCTTCGACCTCTACCGGGGGGAGGGGGTCCCCCCGGGGTACCGGTCCCTGGCCGTTCGGCTCCACTTCCGCGCCGAGGATCGGACCCTCACCGACGGAGAGGTGGACTCGGCCCTCGCCGGGGCCACCCGCATCCTGGAGGAGAGCTACGGTGTCCGGATCCGGGGGGGGTGAGGCGACGGACCGGCAGGCCCTGGCCCGTCTGGAGCGGGCTGTGGGGGAACTCCTGGATGAGGTGGACCGCCTCCGGGGGCAGTCGTCCCGGAGCGAGGCCCGGGTCCGGGACCTGGAGGGCCTCCTCCGGCGCTTCACCAAGGGGGAGGACGACCCCGCCCGCCTCCTGGCCCGCCTGGCGCGGGTGGAGGCCGAGAACGAGGACTTGAAGGGGCGCATCCAGGAGGGCCGCGACGGCGTGGAACGCCTCCTGGCCCGCATTCGCTTCCTGGAGGATCAGCAGTGACCGATTCCAGAACGAAGCACACGGTGACGGTCCGGATCGCCGGCGAGGAGCATGTGCTGCGCTCCTCGGCGGACCCGGAGTACACGCGGCGCTGTGCCGCCTTCCTGGACGAGCGCATCCGGGAGATCCGGGACTTCTCCGGATTGGTGGAGAACCACCGGGCGGTCATCCTGGCCGCACTGGCCATCACGGACCAGTACTTCTCGGCCCGGGACGAGCTGGATCGGGTGCGGCGGGAGGTCACCTCCCGGACCACCAACCTCGCCCGGCGGGTCGAGGAGCGGATGGCCACCCAGGAACTTCCCCTCTCCGTCTCCGGAGACGACGGGGCCTGACCCTCATCGGGTCGGCCCGGAGGGGCCGGCTCGGGGGAGGGCCGCAGGCCGTCGGCTTGCGGTGGCTCTCCCCGGGTTTCTATTCTACCCGACTCATCCGAGGCAACCCGGCCCCGGCGCCCCACTGGGGCTCCCGGTTCCGGGTGACGACCCATTTGCCTGGCTCCGGCGACCCCTGGGTCCCCGGTTCTGGAGACCATACATGGAATCCCTTCTGGCCATCGCCCTGGCGGTGGTGCTCGCCGCCCTCGTGGGGTTCGCGGCGGGTACCGTCCAGGGACGGAAACGGGAGCAGGCTCGGCGGGATGCCGAGCGGGCCGAGGCCCGGGACGAGGCGTCCCGGATCCTGGAACGGGCCCGGGAGGAGGCGGAGTCCCTCCGGAAGGAGGGACAGCTCCGGGGCCGGGAGGAGGCCTTCCGCCTCCGGGAGGAGTGGGAGAAGGAGGAAGCTCGACGGCGGGAGGAGGTGGAGCGCTCCGAGCGCCGACTCTCCGAACGTTCCGACTCCCTGGACCGGAAGTTCGATGTCCTGAACCAGCGGGATACGGCCCAGGAGGGCCGGGCCCAGGAACTGCGCGCCCGTGAGGAGGCGGTGGAGCGCCGGGCCCGGGAGACGGACACCCTGGAGCGGGAGGCGAGGGAGAAGCTCGAGTCCCTGGCCGGCCTCTCCGCCGACGAGGCGCGGCGCCGCCTGGTGGCGGAGATGGAGGACGCCGCCCGGGCGGAGGCGGCCCACACGCTCCGGGAGGTCCGGGAGGAGTCCCAACGGACCGCCCACCGGGAGGCCCGGAAGATCATCGCCCAGGCCATCCAACGGATGGCGGCGGAAGAGACCGCCCAGGCCACCGTGTCGGTGGTCCAGCTCCCCTCCGACGACATGAAGGGACGTATCATCGGGCGGGAGGGGCGGAACATCCGGGCCTTCGAGCAGGCCACCGGCATCGACGTCATCATCGACGACACGCCGGAAGCCGTGGTCCTCTCGGGATTCGACCCGGTCCGGCGCGAGGTGGCCCGCATCGCCATGGAGCAGCTCATCGAGGACGGGCGCATCCATCCGGGCCGCATCGAGGAGATCGTGGAGAAGAGCCGGGGGGCCGTGGAGGAGGGGATGCGGGAGGCGGCGGAGGAAGCCCTCTACGACCTGGGGATCCACAACGTCCATCCCGAGATCGTGAAGGTCCTGGGCCGGCTCAGGTTCCGCACCTCCTACGGTCAGAACCAGCTCCGCCACTCCAAGGAGGTGGCCCGTCTGGCGGGAATGATGGCCGAGGAGATGGGGGTGGACGCCCAGATGGCGCGGCGGGCCGGCCTCCTCCACGACGTGGGGAAGGGGATGACCCACGAGCACGAAGGCTCCCACGTGGAACTGGGCTACGAGCTCTGCTCGAAGCACGGGGAGCCGCCGGTGGTCCTGAACTCCATCCGGGCGCACCATGACGAGGAGCCCCACCACTCGGTGGAGGCCTTCCTGGTGACGGCCGCCGACGCCATCTCGGGCTCCCGCCCCGGCGCCCGCCGGGAGATGTTCGAGACGTACGTGAAGCGCCTGGAGCGCCTGGAGAAGCTGGCCATGGAGTACCCCGGGGTGGAGCGCTGCTTCGCCGTCCAGGCGGGACGGGAGGTCCGGGTCATGGTGCAGCCCGAGCGGGTCTCCGACGAGGAGATGTCCCACATCTCCGAGAAGGTGGCCCGTCGCTTCGAGGAGGAGCTCCAGTACCCTGGCCAGATCAAGGTGGTGGTGATCCGGGAGACCCGCGCCGTGGACTTCGCCCGGTAGCTCCCCCTTCCCACCCGGAGGGCGTCCCCGGTCTCCCCTCCGGCGTCCACCCCCCCGGGACGGGCGGAGGATCCGCTCCCACCCGACTCCCCACTCCCCTCCACTCCAACCCCGTCCCCCTCCATGCCCGCTTCCCTCATCTCCGGAACCGAAACCGCCCAATCCCTCCGCCGGGAACTCGCCGGCCGTGTGGAGTCCCTCCGGACCGAAGAAGGGTGGGTGCCGGGGCTCGCCACCGTCCTGGTGGGGGATGATCCGGCGAGCCGCGCCTACGTGGGGATGAAGAACCGGGCGGCCCAGGAGGTGGGGATCCACTCCCGCCAGATCGACTTCGCCGCCGACATCCCCGAGGAGGAGCTCCTGGGGTGCGTGGAGGGGCTGAACGCCGACCCGGAGATCCACGGGATCCTGGTGCAGCTCCCCCTCCCCTCCCACATCACCGAGTCCCGCATCCTGGAGGCCATCCGCCCCGAGAAGGACGTGGACGGG
>JBJHCB010000118.1:0-7534 GCA_050485805.1 Gemmatimonadota bacterium
GATGGGACCCGCCTGGCCTACATCGCCCAGGGGGAGCCCTCGGGGAGCCAGATCTTCGTCCGCTGGATGGACGCGGAAGGGGCCACCTCCCAGGTCACCCGGGCCCAGCAGGCCCCGGGGAGCATCGAGTGGTCACCCGACGGAACCCGGATCCTCTTCCAGGCGCTGGTGCCGGCCTCCCTGGACGCCTCCTGGTCCATCCAGCTTCCCAGGGCACCCCGGGGGGCCTCGTGGACCGGCGACCCCATCATCGAGGACCGGATCCACTTCCGGCGGGACGGCCAGGGCTGGACCCCCAGGGGCCACCAGCACCTCTTCGTTGTGGATGCCGCGGGTGGAGCCCCCGTCCGGGTCACCTCCGGGGACTGGGACCACTCCAACGGCACCTGGATGCCCGATGGGGAGTCCGTGGTCTTCCAGTCCCTGAGGGTGGACGAGGCGGACCGGCGCTGGCGGGAGGCCCACCTGTACAGCCTCCACCTGGCAAGCGGGGAGGTCCGCCAGCTCACCACGGCCCGGGGGCCCAAGGGGAACCCCACTCCCTCTCCCGACGGACGCCGGATCGCCTTCAGCGGGTACGAGTGGACCGAGGACACCTACCGGGAGTCGAGCCTCTACGTCATGGACAGCGACGGGTCCGGGGTGCGGGAGATCGCCCAGAACCTGGATCGCTCCCCGTCGAACCTGACCTGGGCCGCAGATGGGAGCGGCGTGTACTTCACCGCCGATGACAGCGGGAGCCGGAACCTCCACTTCGCGCCGCTGGACGGCCCCTCACGCGCCGTGACGGAGGGGGTGCACATGCTCACCGTCACCGACCTGCTCCCGAACGGGACGGCGGTGGCCACCCGGAGCTCCTTCCACGACCCCGGCTCCCTCATCCGGTTCGAGGTCCGCAGCCCCGAGCCCAGGCTCCTCCACCAGACCAACCGGGCCGCCCTCTCCCAGCTCCAGTTGGGCGAGGTGGAGGAGATCTGGTACCAGTCCGTGGACGACTGGGACATCCAGGGGTGGATCATCAAGCCCCCGGACTTCGATCCCAACCGGCAGTATCCCCTGATCCTGGTGATCCATGGTGGTCCCCACGCCATGTACAACGTGGGGTTCAACTTCGCCTGGCAGAACCACGCGGCCAACGGCTACGTGGTCCTCTATACCAACCCCCGGGGGAGCTCCGGGTACGGGAGCGAGTTCGGGAATGCCATCATGCGGGCCTACCCCGGCAAGGACTATGACGACCTCATTGCAGGGGTGGATTCGTTGGTGGGCCGCGGCTACATTGACGAACGGAACCTCTTCGTCTACGGAGGGAGCGGCGGGGGCGTGCTCACCGCCTGGATCGTGGGCCACACGGACCGCTTCGCCGCCGCGGTTTCCAAGGCCCCGGTCATCAACTGGCTGAGCTTCGTGGGGACCACGGACGGGAGCGGCTGGTACCGGAATTTCGACCACCTCCCCTGGGACGATCCGTCGGAGCACCTCCAGCGGTCCCCCCTCATGTACGTGGGGAACGTGACCACCCCCACCATGCTCATGACCGGCGAGCGGGACCTCCGGACCCCCATCTCCCAGAGCGAGGAGTACTACATGGCCCTCCAGATGATGGGGGTTCCCACGGCCATGGTCCGCCTCACCGACGGCTGGCACAGCCGGGCCAGCCCACCGTCCAACTTCATGCGGGTCCAGCTCTACCTCCGGAACTGGTTCGAGCGCTACATGACCCGGGACGCCACCGCGGACGACCTGGACGGATGATTTCCCACGCCGCACCCCGCCAGCCGGGGGTCCTCCCCCGGGTCCGCACCGGCCAGCCCGTGCCCCTGGCCGTGCTCCGGGCCGGACTCCTGGCCGGACTCGCCGCGACGCTCCCCGGGGCGGTGGAGGGGCAGGTACCCGGCTACACGGTGGACGACTTCATGTCCGCCACCGAGGTGCGGGAGTTCGTGTGGGCCCCCGACGGGCTCCATTTCCTCTACGTGAGCAACGCCGGGGACACCGGGACCTGGGAGGTCTTCCGGATCCCGGTGGAGGGAGGCACCCCCGAGCAGCTCACCGGGAAGCTCGTCCCGGAGTTCGCCACCACCCCGGTGGTGGATCGGGCGGAGCCCAAGGAGGACCTCTCCGTGAGCGCGGACGGGGAGAGAATCGTCTTCTCCTCGGCCCGGTACTTCGAGCGGTACACCAACGTCTTCTCCCAGGCGCTGGGGAGCGGAGCCGTCACCCAGCACACCTTCCACGACGGGGTCATCGAGACCGCGCCCGTTCTATCGCCAGACGGTCGGACCCTGGCGTGGTACGACCGGCGGGGAAACGGGAACAAGATCAGCCTCCTGGATCTGGACGCCCCGGGGGCGTGGCCCCGACTCTTCGACCCGGGTACGGCCCAGGACCGGAGCCCCGTCTGGTCCCCTGACGGCCGGACGCTGGCCTTCATCCGGGGAGGGGCGATCTGGGTCCGGGGGGTGGACGGGGGGGAGCTCCGTCGGGTGGTGGGCCCCGAGTACCCCGGCGTGGGGTCGCCGGTCTGGTCTCCGGACGGAACCCGGATGGCCGTCACCTCGAACCGGAGCGGGTTCTCCCAGATCGCGGTGGTGGAGGTGACCAGCGGGACCCTGACCCCCGTCACCTGGGCCCCGCGGGAGCACACCTCGCCCGCGTGGTCACCCGACGGGTCCACCCTGGCCTTCATCGTGGGCGACGGCCTGGGGATGAGCACCCAGCTCGCCGTCATCCCTGCGGATGGATCCGGGGACCTGCGGCTCCTCACGTCCGGGGCGGGGGTGCGCAGCGGACCCGCGTTCTCCCCGGATGGAGAGCTCATCGCCTACCGGGAGACCACCTCCAATCGGGTCCCCGACATCTGGGTCGTTCCGGCCTCCGGTGGGGCCCCGCGGCAGGTGACCCGGTCCATGGGGGGGCTCGACCCGGAGCGCCTCACCGTGGCCACGGATGTCACCTATCCCGCCCCATCGGACCGACTCCCCATCCCGGCGGTCCGCCTCCTTCCCCCGGACTTCGACCCGTCCCGTCGGTATCCCGCCGTGGTGGCCCTGCACGGACATCCTGGGCTCTGGGGTCACGACATGAGCGTGGATGCCCGGAGCTTCCACCACCAGTTTCTGGCCCAGCAGGGGTTCGTGGTGCTCTCGCCGAACCAGCGCGGGAGCCGCGGCCTGGGTCAGGGCTTCCACGATCTCCACGTCGCCGACTGGGGGGGAGCGGACTACGACGACACCATGGCAGCCTGGGATTACCTGGAATCCCTGGGGTATGTGGACATGGACCGGATCGCCACCTGGGGCGGGAGCGGCGGGGGGTACATGAGCTTCCTCATTGCCACCCGGGATTCGGACCGGGTGGCCGCCCAGGTCATCCGGGCTCCCGTCTCCTCCTTCGAGATCGAGTCCATCGAGCGCTTCGCCGCATCGGGAAGGGCCTGGACCGCCAACCGGGAGCCCCGCATGCTCCGGGAGGAGTTCGGCGCTTCGTACGCGGAGATCCCCGGGGAGTACGACCTCCGCTCCCCCATCCATTTCGTGGAGGGGGTGGATGTGCCCCAGCTCCTCCTCCACGGGAGCCGGGACACCGCCGTGCTGATCCGTCAGTCCGAGATGTGGGCGGAGCGGATGGAAGAGCTCGGGAAGGGGCACCTACTGGATTTCGTCACCTATCCCGATGAGGACCATTCCCTGGGCCGATACCGGGACACGGTCCGGGACCGTCTGGAACGGGGCCTCCGGTTCCTGGCCACCCACATGGATCTGCCGCACCTGCGCTGACCGAAGGTGCGCCGACCGCCCGGGCCCTCACCGCGGCCGGTCCAGCGCGGAGGCGGCCCGGGCCGGATCCACCCGCTCCAGCACCTGCCCCGCCAGGATCCCCTGGAACTCCCCCCCATCGATGGCGAACCGGCCGTTGACGAGCATGTAGGAGAGGCCCACCGCATACTGCTCGGGGTCCAGGTCGGTGGCCCGGTCCTCGAACTCATCCAACCGGAAGACCAGGACATCGGCCTTGAACCCCTCCTTCAGGAGCCCCCGGTCCCGGAGCCCGATGATCTGGGCGGGAAGGCCGGAGGACGATCGGACCGCGTGGGGAAGGCTCACCACCCCCTCGTCCCGGGCGTAGTGGGCGATCTTCCGGGCGAAGGCCCCGTAGTGCCGGGGGTGGAGGCCCGGCCCGGAGACCAGGCGCCCGTCGGAGGAGGTGGCCGTATAGTCCTGCTGCATGTAGAGCGCCACGTCCCGGGGGTGCAGCGAGCGGGGACGGATGAAGGCCCCCTCCTCCAGATCCTCGAAGCCCTGGAAGACGAACTCCCAGATGGTCTCCTCCGGTGTGAGACCCCAGAGTTCGGCCACCTGGGCCACGGTCATCCCCACCAGGGCCGGGTCCGGGTATCCCGTGATGAGGAGGCGGTCCGGGCCTCCCTTGTAGTCGATGACGAACTCGGTGTCCATCCGAAGCTTCTCCCGGGTACCGGGATCGTCCAGGTGGCGCCGCAGGTTCCCCCGGGGATCGTCCCGGCGTCCCTCCCCGTCCTCCAGGCCCCATGCGGGGATCAGGACGCCGTTCCCCCCTGAGTGTCCTTCGTAGGGGTACTGGTCCAGGTACACGGGGAGCCCCTCGGCCCGGGCCTCCTCCACCAGGATGATGTCGGAGAGGGCCCGCCCCCAGCTCATGCGCCCCTTCGCCTTCACATGGCTCGCCACCGAGGGGATCCCGGTCCGGCGGGAGATCTCGATGATCTCCCTCAGGGCGTCCTGGCCGTCGGTGGACCACCCCGGGATCAGGGTGGGGCCGCCGTGGCCCGTGTACGCCACCTGGGGCTCATGGTCCAGGATCCGGCTGGGGTAGCGGTCCTTGGGGAGGCGGCCGGACCCCCGCATGTGGGAGTAGTGGAAGCCCCCGAATTCGGCCACCACCCGGGCCAGATCCACCACCTCGTCGGGGTGGCTGTAGACGCCGGGCTCGTACTCGAGGCCCGTCCCCAGCCCCCAGGCCCCCTGCTCCATCCCCTCCCTGACCAGGGCCTTCATGGCCTCGATCTCCTCGGGGGTGGCGTGGCGCCGGAAGTCGTCGCCCATGACCCGGGAGCGGACCTCCTGGTGGCCCACCATGGGGACGAAGTTCATTCCGATCCCCTGGGCCCGGAAGATCCCCATCTCCTCCCGCACCGGGAAGGCCCGGGTCCGACCGTCGGGCGCCCCCACGAAGGTGGCGATCCCCTGCACGACATGACCCCGGGCCGGCCAGAGCTCGGGGTCGTCCTGGATGAGGTACCGATCGGCGTGGGAGTGGATATCGATGAAGGCCGGGGTCACGTGGAACCCGGAGGCATCGATGACCCTGTGGGCCGTGGCCCCGGCCAGGTTGCGGCTCACGGCCACGATCTCGTCCCCCACGATTCCCACGTCGGCCGGGAACTCGGGACCTCCCGTCCCGTCCACGATCATCCCCCCCCGGATGAGGATGTCGAAGTCCTGGGCGACCAGGGGGACCGGGGCGGGCGCGAACCCGGCGAAGGTCATCAGGGCGAGGGTGGAGACGGCGATCTCCCCCCTCATGGTGCGTCCTTCCTCATGGTGGCTCCTCCGTCAGGGTCCGTCATCCCGGTTCGTCACCGCCATCCCCAGCCGATCGAGGGTCCGGTGGAGGAGCCGGGCGTGGTAGTCGAAATGGTTCTCCCGGGTCTGGGGGATGGATTCGTGGGGCACCGCCGGGTTGTACTGCAGGAGCTCCCCGTTGGGGCGGATGGAGTGGCCCAGGGACCACTGGTAGGTGACGATGGGGCGCCCGGTGGTGGGGAAGCGGAGGACCTCGGTGGTCTGCCAGGTGTTGCTGAACCCCCCGGTGGACATCCCCATGAGGTGCCCGAGCCCGTTGTCCACCACCTGGGCGGCGAACTGGTCCAGGTGGGAGCCTCCCCGGGGGCTCAGCCAGACGGTGAGACCGCCCTGGAAGTGGACCTCGTGGGGCTCGAGGATCCCGTCGGAACACTTGGGGGCGTGGGCTCCCTTGAAGGGGACGTCGTTGGTGTAGGCGTGTCCCTCCCGGATGGCCAGGCGCACGTCCTCCTCCAGCCACTCCAGCTTCCAGGTGCCGTCGTCCTCGGAGGCGGGGTCGATGCGGCCCTCCCGGAGGCCCTGGATCCGGTCCTCCACCCACCGCTCCATGGCCTCGCTCACCTTCAGGTTCCCGAACGTCCCCCCATGGGGCTGCGGCTGGAGCCTCCGGACGGCGTAGGACCCCCGGGAGCCGCCTCCGCTGTGGGTGGCGTCCACGATGACCTGGCGGTCCAGGAGGTCGTGCTCCACGGCGTAGTCCATGAGGGCATCCATGGCGCCCGGGAGGTCCCGGTCGAAGCGGTGCCACTGGAGGAGGACCAGGGGGAGGTCCGGGTCGTCGGGGAGGTAGGGGAGTTCCACCGCGTACCGGTTACCGTCGGGGCGCTCCAGCTCCAGGGCCAGGGTCTCTCCGTAGAACGGGGAGTGGCGGATGTGGTCCCGGATCCGGTTGAGTTCGCCGGCCAGGAGTTCGTCGCGGTAGCGCTCCATCTCCGCGCCTACGTCCATCCCCGTGGGATGGGCCCGATGGACCGGGTGGTCCGGGAGAGAGGCGAAGGCGTCCCACGCCAGGGTGCTCTCCACCAGGACGTCGAAGAGGGCGGCCCGATCCTCCACCGTCCCGGGGTGGAAGGCGGGGGCGGGGTGTGCCTCCGGGCCGGGGTCCGCCTCGGTGGCGGCGCCCTCCGTGCCGCAGCCACCGGTGGCCAGGGCAAGGAGCGGGGGGAGGAGAAGGGCCAGAGGGAGAGCCCGGACCCGGGTCCCCCGGCCCTCCGGCAGGTCCACAGCGATGGCCCGGGTTTCCGAGCCGGGTGCGGTTTCCACGTTCTCCGGGCCTCCTGTTCGGGGGGTGCGGGATTGCCTTTCCCCTCCCCTGCGGACTGCGGGCACCCACGCACCCGCCCGGAGCGAAGAGGCCCGGCCCCCGGGAAGGCCCGGGGGCGCCGGTGCGATGGGAAGCAAGGTGGGGAGGCGGTCCCGACCCGGCAAGGACGGGTCGGGAGCCTCCACCGGGTGCTCTCCGGCGTCCACCTCGGCTGCCGCCCCCTGTCCCCCGGGGTGGACGGATGGGCCCGCCGGCCGGCGGCCCCCGATTCCCCCAGGTGCCCACGTTAGAAGGAGTGATGGACCGAATCGAGGATCGGGCACACGCGTGGTCTCTCCCCTTCGTCGTCTCCCACGTCCAGCCCCTGGATCCCCCCCTCATGCCAGGGTCGTGGTAGGGAGGCACGGCCGCCTACCCGTACCGCTGGCGAGTTCCTGGCGGGCCTCCGTATCGTGGGGAACGTGACCGGGAGTTCCCTGCCCCCCCAGGAGCGCCAGCCATGACCGCCCAGACCTTCCCGGGCCGCCTCCCCCTCTCCCGCGGCGCCATCCGGCCGGCCCGAGGGCAGGCACGAGGCGGCCCCCTCCCCGCCCCGCCCTGCCCGCCCCACCTCCTGCCGGCCCTCGCCCAACTCGGGGCGCCCTGG
>JBJHCB010000119.1:0-7482 GCA_050485805.1 Gemmatimonadota bacterium
CCCCTCGGGAGAGACCCTCCCCTGGGAGGACCAGGCCCGGGAGGCCCTGGATCGGATCCTCCAGGACTTCGCGCCGCTGGTCCGGATCTCGGTGGCCAAGCGGATCCGGGATGCGGCCGAGGCCGCGGCCCGGGAGGCGGGCGAGGAGCGGGTGGGGATGGCCCGGCTGCAGGCCGCCCGACGGGCGCTGGGGGAAGCGGCGTGAGGGGGCGACAGCGGGGGCCGACCCCACGGGTGCCCCCCCTGGAGGCTCACCCGTGCGTCGGATCCCCCACCGGAAGGCCCGCGACCCGGGCCAACTCCCCGAGGGCCCGGGCCACCGCGTCCGGATCCTCCTCCGGGAGGAGATGGCCGCGATGCGGCACCTCCTCCACCGGCACACCCCCGGCATGGGCCCGGACCCGGGCCGGCGGCACCCATCGGTCCCGGCTCCCGGCGAGGAAGCGGGCAGGGATGCCCAGGGCGGCGGCTTCGGCCCCCACCCCCGTGGGATCCCAGTCCGCCATGAGGCGGAGGGCGCCAGCCACCCGGTCCGGGTCGGCCAGGAGACGACGATAGCGGAGGCGGGTCTCCGGGGAGACCCGGGAGCCCGTGGTCCCCAGGAGGGCCTCGGCCAGGGGAACCGTGCGGAAGAGGGCGGCCCCCAGGCGGGCCGGAGCCCGGGAACGGGCCAGCGAGACGAGGGGCCCCGCCAGGACGGGGGGAAGGAAGGTGTCCCGGGAGCCCAGGGCGGGATTCACGCCCAGGATCCCCCGGGGAGCGATCCATCCGCGCGCTGCGGCCCGGATCGTCAGGACCGCGCCGGCGGAGTGGCCGGCCACGAGAACGGGATCCACTCCCTCCGCACGGAGGAGGGCTCCCAACGCTCGAGCCAGGTCATCCAGCCCTCCCAGGGCGGGGGGGAGACCGGTGGAGTGACCATGCCCGGGGAGATCGGGAATGAAGAGTGAGAACTGTGACCGGACGCGGGATGCGACCTCGGCCCAGGCATGGGTGGACGAGGCGCTCCCGTGGAGAAGGAGGAGGGACGGCCCGGTGCCCAGGCGGAGGTGGTGCCAGCGCACCCCTCCCGCCTCCGTGTACCGGCCCACCTCCGGATACGGCCAGAGGCGGTCGTTCCGGTCCGAACCGCGGGAGGGGCTCACCAGTCCCTCGCCTGGACGGGCCCTCCGGCCCGCATCGCGGGACCCGCCCCACGGGGGTTGTTGACCCCCGGGCGGGAGCCGGAACGGGCGTCGTTTCCCGGAAGGACGTCTCGATTCCATCCCGAGAAGACCCACACCCCTGACAGGAGGTCACCTATGTCGCAGCACCCACATCCGGGGAGCATGTCGGGCCTCACCGAGGCGGAAGCGAAGGAATTCAACAAGGTCTTCGTGGCCTCCTTCGTCCTCTACACCCTCGTCGCGGTGGTCGCCCACATCCTCGCCTGGTCCTGGCGTCCCTGGGGCATCTAGCCCCCTACCTGAGAGGAAGACATGTACCGAATCTGGCTGATCTTCGATCCCAGGAGGACGCTGGTCGCCCTGTTTGCCTTCCTGGGCATCCTGGCATTCACCATCCACTTCATCCTCCTATCCACCGAGCGCTTCAACTGGCTCGTGGTGGATGGGAGCCCCACGGTGGGGGCCATGGCCGACATGACCCCGCTGCCGCCCGGCCGCTAGCCGGGCCCTGGGCACCGCGGCCCCGGGGGGGCTTCCCCCCCGGGCCGCATCGGTGCCGGATCCGAGGAATGGAACCGACACCCTGACACCGGACGCTCTGCCGCCCCGGTCCCGAACCCCGGGATCGCACAGGACACCCGGCCGCGAACTCCGGGTTCCAGGCCCGGAACGCCTTCATCGGGAGGACGCAGGATGGCGATGCTCTCATTCGAAAAGAAATACCGTGTCCGCGGTGGCACGCTCATCGGGGGGGACCTGTTCGACTTCTGGATCGGGCCCTTCTACGTCGGGTTCTTCGGAGTGGCCACGGCCTTCTTCGCCCTCCTGGGCACCGCCCTCTGCGTCTGGGGCGCCGCCATGGGCGAGGGGCTGGCCGGTCAGACCTGGAACCTCTGGCAGATCAGCATCGCCCCGCCACCCCTGGAGTACGGGCTGGGGATGGCCCCCATGCTGGAGGGGGGGCTCTGGCAGGCCATCACCTTCTGCGCCATCGGCGCCTTCGTCTGCTGGGCCCTCCGCCAGGCGGAGATCTCCCGGAAGCTGGGGATGGGCTACCACATCCCGTGGGCCTACAGCGTGGCGATCCTGGCCTACGTGACGCTGGTGGTGATCCGGCCCGTCCTCATGGGGGCCTGGGGACACGGGTTCCCCTACGGCATCATCTCCCATCTGGACTGGGTGTCCAACGTGGGATACCAGTACCTCCACTTCCACTACAACCCGGCCCACATGATCGCGGTGAGCTTCTTCTTCACCACGACCTTCGCCCTGGGCCTCCACGGATCCCTCATCCTCTCGGTGACGAACCCGAAGAAGGGGGAGGCGGTGAAGACCCCGGAGCACGAGAACAGCTACTTCCGGGACACCATCGGCTACTCCATCGGGGCCGTGGGAATCCACCGGCTGGGCCTCTTCCTGGCCCTGAACGCCGGGATCTGGAGCGCCATCTGCATCGTCATCAGCGGCCCCTTCTGGACCCGGGGCTGGCCCGAGTGGTGGAGCTGGTGGCTCAATCTTCCCATCTGGAGCTGAGGGGGCATCATGGCGGAGTATCAGAACCTCTTCAACCAGCTCCAGGTCCGGCACGCCCCGGACCCCGGGGTGGGCATCATGGACCCGGAGAACCGGCTTCCCGACACCGGGTTCTCCTACTGGCTCGGACGGATCGGTGACGCCCAGATCGGCCCGGTCTACCTGGGGTGGCTGGGCGTCCTCTCCCTCCTCACCGGGGGCCTTTCCATCGTCCTCATGGGACTGGTGATGTGGTCCCAGGTGGGATGGGACCCCGTACAGTTCGTCCGGCAGCTCCCCTGGCTCGCGGTGGAACCCCCCGGACCCGAGTGGGGCCTCCGGATCCCGCCCCTGAACCAGGGAGGGTGGTGGATCCTCTGCGGTGGACTCCTCACCGCGTCCATCTTCCTCTGGTGGTTCCGGATGTACGGTCGCGCCCGGGCCCTGGGGATGGGGACCCACGTGGCGTGGGCCTTCGCCGCCGCCATCTGGCTCTACCTGGTGCTGGGCTTCATCCGCCCCGTCCTCATGGGGAGCTGGAGCGAGGCGGTTCCCTTCGGGATCTTCCCCCACCTGGACTGGACCGCGGCCTTCTCCATCCGGTACGGGAACCTCTTCTACAATCCCTTCCACATGCTCTCCATCGCCTTCCTCTACGGAAGCGCGCTCCTCTTCGCCATGCACGCCGCCACCATCCTGGCGGTGGCCAAGATGGGAGGGGACCGGGAGGTGGATCAGATCACCGACCGGGGGACGGCTGCGGAGCGGAGCCAGCTCTTCTGGCGGTGGACCATGGGCTTCAACGCCACCATGGAATCCATCCACCGTTGGGCGTGGTGGTTCGCCGTCCTCACCGTGATCACCGGGGGGATCGGCATCGTCCTCACCGGAACGGCGGTGGACAACTGGTACCTCTGGGGGCAGAAGCATGGCCTCATTCCCCAGTACCCGGCGGTGTGGGAGGCCCCCATGGTGGAGCCCGGTGAACTGGACGCCCCGCTCCTGAGCACCTCCTTCCTGGCCCCCTCGGGGATCCGGACGGTGGCCGGGGTCACCCTCCCGGACATCGGGCTTCCGGTGTCCTTCGCCGACCTGCCCGCTCCGGGCGACCTTCCCCTCGAGACGGAGGCGGGCCGATGAGACGCCATGCCCTGACGTTCCTGGCCACCGGCGGGCTCCTGCTGGCGGCGGGGTGCGAGCTCCCTCCTCCCGACGCCGTGCAGACCGGCTTCCGGGGCGTGGGGATGGAGCACATCGCCAACCCCCGGACGGTGGCGGACTCCATGGCGGCGTTCGCAGCCCGGGTCCCCACCCTGGCCGGCCAGCCCCCTGCGGACATGGTGCCGGCTCCCCCGGGGACCTGGGAGAACGTGCAGGTGCTGGGCCATCTGAGCGAGGCGGAGTTCAACCGCCTCAAGCTGGCCATGACCACCTGGGTGGCCCAGGGGACCGGGCAGGGGTGCAACTACTGCCACGTCATCGAGGACGACGGCCAGGTGAACTTCGCCTCCGACGACATCTACACGAAGGTCGTCTCCCGGGCCATGATCCGGATGACCCAGGAGATCAACGTCAACTACACCTCCCATGTGGGGGAGGCCGGGGTGAACTGCTGGACCTGCCACATGGGGCAGGTCCTTCCCACGAGCTACTGGTATCTCCAGCCCGACAACCAGGAGGCGGTGGGTCCCTACTTCGTGAACCAGGGTCCCCGGCAGCTGGAGCGCTACTACCTGGACGAACCCGCCATCCGGGTCATCTCCGAGGACGCCGCTCTCTCCGGGGACACGGACAACACCGCATCCATCCAGGACACCGAGCACGCCTACTGGGTCATGATCCAGATGTCCCAGGAGCTGGGGGTGAACTGCACGTACTGCCACACCACGGCCCGCTTCGGGGACTGGGATCAGAGCTCACCGGAGCGGGTCACCGCCCTTCGGGGCGTGCGCATGGTCCGCCATCTCAACACCGACCACATCGTCCCCCTGGACGGCGAATGGCCGGACCACCGCCTGGGGCCGCTGGGGGATGGCGCCAAGATCCAGTGCGGGACCTGCCACAATGGAGCGTGGAGGCCCCAGTACGGCGTGCCTGCCAGCCAGGGGGCGGGGTGGCCGGGACTCATGGAGATCGGTCCGGCCCATGCGGCGGGAGAAGCGGAGGCGACGCCCCCCGCCGTCTCCGGGATGAACGACCGGTGAAGGAAGGAGGGACAGCCTCATGATCCGACCTCTTGCCGCACCGCGGTTCACCCGGCGAGCCCGGGAGGCCGTCCGGGAGTTCGCCGCCCGTCACCCGGGAGGCGCGCCGGTCCTGCGGGTGGAGAGCTACCAGGGCCTGGAAGGGGGGGTGGAGCTCTTCCTCCAGCTCCTGGATCCGGCCGACCCGCGGAAGCCGGGTGAGGTGGACCGGGTGGACAGCCCGGTCCCCCTCCGCTTCCACCCCGCCACCGGGGGGCAGCTGGCGGAGTACCTCATCGACTTCGTGGACGAGGAAGGCGTCCGGGGCTTCCGGGTGCGGCCGGCCGGACCTTCGGGTTCGCGTGCCCCGGGCCCTTCCTCCGTCCCCGCTCCCCCAACGTCCCCTCCCGCCCTGGACGCGCCCGGCGCGTTGGAGGCCGGGGTGCTCCGGGAGCTCCGGGACCATGTGAACCCCCTGGTGGCCTGTCACGGGGGAGAGGTCCGCCTGGTCCGGCTCCGGGGGGGTGCCGGGTCGGACGGCCCGGTGGCGGAGGTGGAGATGAAGGGGGGGTGCCAGGGGTGCGGCGCGGCCCGGGAGACCCTCCAGGACCTGGTGGTGCGGATCCTCCGGAAGGGGGTCCCGGAGCTTGGGGGGGTAGAGGACGTCACGGACCACGACGCCGGAACGGCCCCCTTCTTCCGTGCCGGTTGACCCCTCACCGGCCATGGCTGTCGCCCTTCCCCTCCTCTTCGTGGTGGTCCTGTGGTGGGGAGGGACCGGGGTCCTCATCCTCCTGGCCCGGGCCGCCGAGCGGGCGGAACGGGATATCCTCCTCCCCACCGCCACGATCCTGGCCCTGGGCGCCGGAGCCGCCGCCGTGGGCCTCCGGGAGGTGACCGGAACCTCCGGCGCCTATCTGGGCTTCACCGTGGGCATCGTCCTCTGGGCCTGGCACGAACTCGCCTTCCTCTCGGGCGCGGTGACGGGTCCCATCCGGGTCTCCTGCCCACCCCACCGCACCGGTTGGGCCCGCTTTCGCCATGCGGTGGGGACCATCCTCCACCATGAGCTGGCCCTGGCCGCGACCCTGGCCCTCCTGGCCCTCGTCTCGGTGGGAGCCGCCAACGCCATGGCCTTCCTGACCTTCCTGGTCCTCTGGGGGATGCGCCTCAGCGCCAAGCTGAACCTCTTCGCCGGGGTCCCGAACCCCAACGACCACCTCTTTCCCCCCAGGCTGGCCCACCTGGCATCCCTGGTTCCCCCCCGGAGGATGAGCCCCCTCCTTCCTGCCTCCCTGGTGCTCATCGCCGGGATCTCCGCCCTCCTCTTCCATGCCGCCCACGGGGCCGCGGGTGCCGACGAAGCGGCGCGGGCCGGATTTCTCCTCCTGGGCGGGCTGGCCATCCTGGCCGGACTGGAACACCTGGCCATGGGGATCCCCCTCCGCCTGGAATCGCTGTGGCGGGCCTGGGGATGGAAGCCCCCGGAGGTACCTGGGGAGAGCTGAGAGGGGGCGGGTCGGCCCGGGGACCGCGGGCCGAGGGTCGACCGGCGGTCGTGGAAGGGAGGCGTCGTGACCGGACGAGCGAGGGAAGGTCAGCCGGTGGGATGAGGTGCGGGCCGTTCCGAGGGGGCCCAGGCTTCGGCGATCTCCCCCCATGAGGTGGGGTCCGGTGAAGATCATCCCGGAGATGAGCTGTACCAGGTCGGCCCCGGCCCGGAGCTTGGCCAGGGCGTCCTCCGCGGACAGGATTCCCCCGCAGCCGACGAGGGTGAACCGCTCCCCCCAGGCCTCCCGGCTCGGGGCCACCAACTCGGTGGAGCGCTCCCGGCAGGGAAGCCCGGAAAGCCCGCCCCCGTAGGTCGCCGGCGCCTCCTCGGCGTGGAGAGCCCTCCCGTAGTCCTTGTTCAGGTCCCCGATGACCAGTCCGTGGAGACCGGCCTCGGCGATGACGTCGCCCAGGCGCCGGAACTCTTCCCACGGGGGGTTGATGGGCATCTTGGCGTAGACCGGCCGATGGTGCTCCACCTCCCCCAATCGGCGGAGGAGCTTCCGGTGACGGAGCCCACCTCCACTCCTCCGAACCCCATCTCCGGGAGGACCCGGAGGAGCCGGCCGTTGTAGTCGAAGCCCGCGGCCAGGACCACCGGCGTCCGATAGCGGAGTCCATCCACCGTCACCGAGGCGTCGGGGCCCCGGTACCCGTAGAGGGCGGAGACCAGGCCCCGTCCCACGCCGGTCCGCCCGAGGCCATGTCCCAGGGAAACGAAGGCGTCGTGCACCGCCTCGGGGTCGAACCGGAAGAGGACGGGCTTCAGGGCCCGCTGGTAGAGGAAGGGGAGCATGGGCCCTGCGCCGAGGATGCTGGAACGGCGGAGAAGGGGGTCGGGCTCGGTGCACCCGGCCCCTGGGCTCAATACGCCGGCTCCATCCGGAAGTTCGCAGGCACCTCGTTCCGGTGGGCCTTCATGAGGTAGAGACGGCCGAAGGTAAGGGCGTTGGCCAGGAGGAGGCCGCCCCGGCGAAGGGCCTGGATGGGGCCTCCCTTCCGGCGGGTCTCTGCGATCTTCCGGGTGTTCTCCACCATCCGGTCCATCCGGGCGATGAACTTCGGGTTCT
>JBJHCB010000120.1:0-6297 GCA_050485805.1 Gemmatimonadota bacterium
GCCGAAGGTGATCTCCGCTTCCCGACCCGGCATCCGAACGAACTGGAGTTCCCGGCCGGCATCGGGTCCGGCACAGACCTTCAGGCGACCCGGAAGGAGTTGCAGGGTCGCGTCGAGGAGGCCGTCGGGGTCGCCGGAGGCGGGAGCGGGCACGGGCCGGCGTCTTCGGCGGCCCGTGCGTTCCCGGTAAACGAGCACAGGCATCCCGCCGTTCTCCCCCCTCCGTGCCCGCACCCACCAGCCCACCCCCAGGGGCACGGCCAGGATGAGGAGGAGCCCCAAGGCGGCAAAATGGGTCACGCTGTCTCCCGTCGAAGATGTTCTCGGGCCCGGTCCGCAACCGGGTCCCTGAGGTCCCCGGGATGCTTCCCTTCCCTGGCCCCGGGCGGGGCTATCCCACGCTGCGGACGAACGGGCTCCCGTCGATGTGTTCCCCGTCCAGCCGGATCATGATCACGTCGGTGCCTTCGTTGGCCGGCACGTACCGGGTGGTGTAGATCCCTTCCCCGTCGTCCTGAATAGGGGCAAACGACGTGCCACCGTTGGCCCCCGTGACCTGTGCCGAGAGGGCGTCCGCCGCCCCGACAACCCCCACCCCGGCGCCGTCCCGCACCGTGATGGTGATGCCGGACGGCACGCCCACCGTCCCGTCGGGAACCGACGCAGTGGTGTTGCCGGGATCGGGGGATCCATCCGGGTCGTCGGCGTCGTCCGGGTCGTCTGGATCGCCCGGGTCGTCCGGGTCGTCGTCAGGATCGTCGGGATCGTCGGGATCGTCGTCCGGATCGGAGGGATCGTCGGGATCATCGGGATCGTCGGGATCCTGAGGGTCGTCCGGGTCTGACGGTTCGTCGGGGTCGTCGGGGACCGGCTCGAACTCCACCTCTGCCGAATCCTGGATGTCCGCTCCGTCCACCGTCCCCGTGACCACCGCCGTCCCTGGGGTGGAGGCGGCGGTGAGGGTCGCGGTGTAGGTGCCGTCGCCCTCGTCGGAGACGGGGGACAGGCTGCCGGCCGAAGTGGTGAGGCTCACCTGGTTTCCGCCCTGCTGGAGCGGATTCCCCGAGGCATCCAGCAGTCGGACCGTGATGGCGGACGTGCTGGACCCGTCCGCAGGGATCACGGCGGGGTCCGCCTCGATGGTGGATTCCGACGGGGATGGGGGGGCCGAGGTGAAGGTGACCTCCGCGCGGTCGTCCATCTCCGTCCCATCCACGGACCCCGTCACCACCGCGGTCCCCGGGGTGGAGGCGGCGGTGAGGGTCGCGGTGTAGGTGCCGTCGCCCTCGTCGGAGACGTCGGACAGGCTCCCGGCAGAGGTGGACAGAGCCACCTCGTTCCCCCCCTCCGGCAGGGGGTTCCCCTCGGAGTCCGCCAGGCGGACGGTGAGGGTGGCCGTGCTCTCGCCATCGGCCGGGATGGAGTCGGCGGAAGCCTCGATGCTCGAGGCCTCCGGGGAGGCGGGGAGCAGGGTGAACCTCACCTCGGCGGTGTCTTCGATCTCCTCCCCCTCCAGCTCGCCTGTGATGACGGCGGTCCCGAAGGAGAGGAGGGAGGAGGTCAGGGTGGCCGTGTAGGTCCCGTCCCCTTCGTCGGTGACGGCGGAGAGGGTCCCACGGCTGGAGGAGAGGCTCACCGCGTGTCCCCCCCGGTCCACGGGCTGCCCGCGGATGTCGTTGACCTGGACGGTGACGGTGGAGGTGGAAACCCCGTCGGCCGGAATGGACCCCGGGTCGGCCAGGATGACGGTATGCTCCGGGGAGGGACGCGCCTCGATGGTGAGGAGGACGCCCACCTCCTGGGGGGAGTTGATGGCGTCCTCGGAGCGGACCTGGACCGTGGCTTCCAGGGTCTGGGGCGTCAGGTCCCCGGGGGAGATCCCGAGGGTGAGGACCGCCGGAGCCGCGGTTCCGTCCAGCGAGGCGGTGAGCCAGCCCGAAGGCCCGCCGGAGGCTTCCCGGACATCCACCTCCAGCTCCCCCAGGCTTCCGGATCCACGATTCCGGATCTCCACGGTCCGGACGGGGGGTGCGGGATCGCCTTCCACGATCTGCCATTCCACGGCCTCCGGATCCAGCTCGAGCTCGGGAGGCGCCTCACCGAAGGCGAGGCGAACGCTCACCTGTCCCGTGGAGCCCGGGGCAGCGCTGGAACGGACCTCGAGGGTGGCGTCGTAGATCCCCGGGACCAACCCGGACGGGTCCACCGACACCGTCACCTCGGCGGGAGCCGTGGTGCGGTCCAGCACCGCGTCGAGCCATCCATCGGCCTGACCCGGGGCATGGACCACCTCGAGGGAGAGGCCGGTGAGCTCACCCTCCCCGTCGTTCCGGACAGAGACCGTCTGGGGCGACGGGTTCGGCTGACCCTCGGCGGTGGCGAACCCCACCGCACCCGGTTGGACCGAGACCGCGGGGCCCGGCTCCGTGACCTCCAGGACCACCTCGATCACCCCGGGGGAGTTGGAGGCGGTACCGGACGCCACCTCGATGCGGGCCGAATGCGTTCCCGCCGGCAGGTCCTCCGGAAAGGCGCGGACCGCGAGCGAGGCGGGCGCCGACGTCCGGTTCAGCTGGACCTCCAGCCATCCGGCAGGGCCGCCCGGGGCGTAGGAGGTTTCCACGGTGAGGCCCGACAGGCTGCCCTCTCCGGCGTTCGTCACCTGGATGGAGACGGGCTGGGGGGAGGGGGAGCCGGCCTCGGCCTGGAACCGGACCTCTGTCGACGATAGCTGGATGGCGGGGGGCTGGAGGACGGTGATGGACGTCGAACCCGTGATCCCGTTCGTGGAAGCCCGCACCTCGGCCGTCCCGGCCGTGACTCCCACCACCAGCCCCTCCCCGTCCACCGTGGCCACCTCGGGGGCGGAGCTGGTCCATGTGAAGGGACGGTCACCCAGGGGAGTGCCCGCCGCATCCATGGGCACCGCCGAGAGCTGGACGGTCTCCTCGACGAAGAGGACGCTCTCCTCCGGGAAGACGGTGACGGAGTCGATCCCCACCTCGGTGACGGAGACGTCCTCGCACGCGGACAGGGCGAAGCCCAGCAGGGGCAGAAGAGCCGCCGCCAGGGGGCGGGGCGCCAAGGTGAGGGGGATGCGGGTTCCCATGGTCGCCTACCTCCCCCATCCTGCGGAGGCCGGAGGCGCACTCACGTCGAACCGCACCTGGAGCACCGCTCCCTGGGCGCCGGCCACGGGCGAGGAGACCTGCACCTCGGCCCGATGGACCCCGGGGCCCAGGTTCCGCGCGAGGGCGCGGAGCGCCAGGGTGGTGGGCGCCGTCCCGGCCTCCAACTCCGCCTCCAACCACCCGCCCGGCTCCCCTTCCGGATAGGTGATGGACGCCTCCATTTCGGTGAGGGCAAGCCCCCCCCGGTTCGTCACCGCCACCACCTGGACGGCGGGTTCACGGGACCCGGCCACCGCGGAGAGGCCCACCGAGGGCGGGGTGAGCTGGACCTGCGGCGGGGGCTCGTCCACGATGAACTCCACGTCCACCAGCTGGGGCGCATCCGGTCTCCCCTGGGCCGTGACAGCCACGGCTCCCACGTGGATCCCGGGCTCGAGCCCGTCGAACCTCGCCCGGATGAGGAGGGTGGCCGGCGCCGAGGTCCGGCTCAGGGTGGCCCCAAGCCAGGGTGGGCCCCCCGGGTCCTCGGTGGTGACGGATACGTCGAGGCCCGTCAGGGTCCCGTGCCCGGTGTTCTCGACCTCCAGCTCGGTCTCCTTGGGCGCGGCACCCCCCGCCTCGCCTCGGAACCGCACGCTTCGGGTTGAAAGGCCGAGGGTGGGCCCCTGGAGGACCGTCACCGCCACGGAGGCGGAAGCCTCCTGGGCCGAGGCCCGGACCTGGGTCGTGCCGGGGGATTCGCCCCGGATGCGCCCCCCGTCATCCACCGTCGCCACGGCAGGATCGTCGCTGGTCCAGGTCAGGGTGTGGGCCGCGAGTTCCTCGCCGTCGGCCCCCCTGAGGATCACCTCCACCTCCCCCGCTTCCCCTTCCAGGAGGGTGAGCTCGCTGGGAGTCACCTCCACCTCCACCACCGGAAGCACATTCACCGAGACGTCGCTGCATCCCGGCACCCCGGACAGGGCGAGGAGACCCAGCACGGCCGTGAAGGGACCGGTGGAGGGAGGGAAGGGACGGCGCACCATCAGAACCGGACCTCCACCGTGGCCCGGATCGTCCCGCCACCCCGCCCATGGCCGGGCGTCAGTCGGAGGACCGCACCGGTGTGCCCGGGGGCCGAGACGGGAATCGGAACCCCGCTCCCCATCACCATCCCCCCGGCGTTCCCCCGGCGGGCGGCCACGAACGCGTGGAGGGCTCCGGCCAGGGTGATCGCTCCCGCCGCCGCGAGGCCGGGAACCAGAAGGGGCCGAGCCTCGGTCCGACTGGCCACCTGACCCGGCGGGCATTCGCCGTCCACGAGAACGCTCCGGCACTGGACATCCACCGTGCGATGCAGGATCCCCGCGCCGGCTGCCGCTCCCGCCGCCGCCAGGACCAGCACGCCCGTGCCCGGCCGACGGGCATAGAAATGGCCCATCCCGGGCACCACCATCCCGGTGACGAGGGCCACCGCCGGTCGATGGGTCGGCGCGGGCGGGACCCCCATACCCCGGATGGCCGCCGCCACCTGCGCTCCGTCGGGGGCATCCGGGCGGAGCTGCAGGTACCGCTCCAGGTCGGACTCGGCGGCTGGTGCCCCGCCCGCGCGGGCATGGGCGAGCCCACGGTTGAAATGGGCCTCGGGCCATCCCGGGTGCGCGGCCAGACTCCTGGAGAAGAACCGCGTGGCCTCCTCGAAGGCGCCCCCGTCGAAGGCCTCGATCCCCGCCTGGAAGGCCTCCCTGGCCACGGGGGGGGGACCCTCGAGCCGCTCATCCCGGGCGATCCGGTGGACCCGGTCCTGGACGTCCCCCGCTTCCGCCCCATCCGGGTCGAGGGCCAGGTAGCGACAGTAGGGTCCCAGGGCCTCCCGGGCCGCACCCCCGTCCTCGAGGATCCGTCCCAGTCGGTAGGCGATGACGGGGGATGCGGGGTCGAGCTCCCCGGCCTCCCCCAGGAGCCGGACGGCCCGGGTCTGGTCCCCCAGGATCGCCGCCTGACTGGCCTCGGCCATCATCTCCGAGGCCTGGGAGCGACGCTCCGCCGACGGGTCCGCGCCCGCGAGGTCACCCACGAACACGGCGGAGCACGGACCCTCCAGCCCGGACGGCAGCTCCCGCTTCAGGGGGAGCTCCTGGGCCAGGACCTCGGTGGCGGCGAACGCTCCGAGGACGAGGGCGGAGGCGAGGGTGCGGATCGCCAGGGCGTGCAACGGCAACTCCTCCCCTGGGGTGGACGGGTGCGCGGGCTCGGAGGGGGGCGGATGGGGCGGGATGTCCCCTGCGCAGGATCCCTCCCACGTACATGTGCAAGACCCTTGCCGGTGGCGACCCGGGTTGGGAGGGGCCCTTCCGGTGGGACGATGCGGCCCGGCGCGGCACCTTCCGTGGTTCGGCCGGCCTGGGGGGACCGTGAAGGAAATGGACCCTGAAGGAAGGATCTGCCGACCGGCGTCCCCCGCCTCCCGTTCCTACAAGGGGGGCGTGAAGGCCCTACACGCGCCGGTGGGGACCCACCCGCCGGGGTGGGGACCCACGCTGCCGGGAGGGACCCGGCGCCCGGAGCCTCAGCGCATCCGGGCCCTCACCCGGCGCTGAGGACGGGAAGGGGCGCTCTCCGCCCGCCCCGGGCCTCCGCGGGGGCCGGCATGGGGGCTTCCAGGGCCGTCTCCCCCATGAGGTAGCGGTCGATCTCCCGGGCGGCACCCCGCCCCTCGGCGATGGCCCAGACGATGAGGGAGGCCCCCCGGCGCATGTCTCCGGCCACGTAGACCCCCTCCACTCCCGTCTCGAACCGGCCCATCTCCGCCGGAACGATCCCCCCCCGGGTCTCCACCCCCAGGCCCTCGGTGAGGGGTGCGGCATCGTGCCCCCGGTAGCCGATGGCCAGGAAGACCCGCTGGGCGGGGAGTTCTTCCACGACCCCGGTCCGCCGCATCTGGGGGACGCCCTGCGCGTCGGGCTCCCAGGCCAGGCGCTCCACCCGCACCGCCCCCACCCAGCCGGTCCCATCGTCCACGAAGGCCAGGGGGAGGAGGCCGTACTCCCGGGGATCCCGGGCGAAGAGGGCCTCGCCCTCCGAGTGGGCGTAGTCCACCACCCGGGTGCCGGTGGGGCCGGGCCAGGGGTGGCGCTCGTCCCGCTCCTCGGGCTCCGGGTCCCGCCGGGTGATGTTCAGGAGGGAG
>JBJHCB010000120.1:6307-7419 GCA_050485805.1 Gemmatimonadota bacterium
ACCACGTCCTCCCCCCGGGTGTCCAGGGGTCCCCCCTGCCCCTCCCCGTCCAGGAGGCGTCGGGTGGCGTCCGTCAGGTACTCCATGGCGAAGTGGACCCCCTGGAGTTCCCGCCCGGGGATGTCCAGATCCCTGGCCTCCAGGGCCCCGCAGGCCAGGAGGACAGCGTCGAAGTCCCGGCGGAGGGTCCCCACGGAGAGGTCCACCCCCACCTCCACCCCGGTGCGGAAGGCCACCCCCGCCTCCTCCAGTAGCGCCACCCGCCGAAGGACGGAGGCCTTGTCCAGCTTCATGGCCGGGACCCCGTACATGAGGAGCCCGCCGATGCGGTCGTCCCGTTCGAAGACGGTGACGGTGTGCCCCGCCCGATTGAGCTGGTCCGCCGCGGCGAGCCCCGCCGGGCCGCTCCCCACCACCGCCACCCGCTTCCCGGTGCGCGACTCCGGGGGGTGGGCCACCATCCACCCCTCCTCGGCAGCCCGGTCGGCGATGGCCCGCTCGATGCGCTTGATGGTCACCGGGGGATCCGTGATCCCCAGGACGCAGGCGTCCTCGCAGGGGGCCGGGCAGATCCGGCCCGTCCACTCGGGGAAGTTGTTGGTGCGGGACAGGGACTCCCACGCCTCCCGCCACCGCCCCCGGCGCACCAGGTCGTTCCACTCGGGGATCCGGTTGTGGAGGGGGCACCCCGTCCCCGACTGGCAGAAGGGGACCCCGCAGTCCATGCACCGGGCCCCCTGCTCCTTCAGCGCCTCCACGTCGGTCTCGGCGGTGTAGACCTCGGCGAAGTCCGCCAGCCGCTCCCCGGGGTCCCGCTGGGGGATGTCGGCGCGGCGGATCCGGAGGAAGCCGGTGGGATCAGGCATCGGTGGCCTCCTCCTCCCCGGGGTCCGAGTCGTGGACGGCCGCCCCCAGGACGGGGAGGGTGCGGGTTCCCTTCCGGGGGAGGGCATCCTCTCCCACGCCGAAGGCTCCGTCCCCTCCGTATCCCGCACGGGGTTCCTCCGCGGCCTGGGCCGCCGCCTCCAGGGCCTCCCGGTACTGGGTGGGAATCACCTTCACGAAGGCGGCGAGCTGGATCTCCCAGTCTTCCAGGATCCCCTGGGCCACGG
>JBJHCB010000121.1:0-7407 GCA_050485805.1 Gemmatimonadota bacterium
CTCCTGGGCCTGGCCGTGGCCGTGGCCGTGCTCCTCCTGACCCCCGGGCCGCCGTCGGGAGAGCCATGGGCCGGCGCCTCGCCCCCTCCCTCTCCCTATCCGGCTCCCCCCCTGGAGCTGGAGGACCTGGAGGGGAACCTGGTGAATCTGGCCGAGTTCCGGGGTTGGACCACCGTCGTCTTCTTCGGGTTCACCCACTGTCCCGACGTCTGCCCCGCCACCCTGCTGAACCTCTCCCGGGCCATGGACGAACTGGGGCGCCGGGCCGACCGGGTCCGCATCGTGTTCGTCACGGTGGATCCGGAGCGGGACACCCCGGAACGCCTCCGCAGCTGGCTCGCCAACTTCCACCCCGGGATCGTGGCCCTGCGGGGGGACGAGGACCGGATCCGGGAGGTGGCCTCGGGATGGGGCGTGTACGTCTCCCGCACGGAGGGGCACGAGGGACACGGCGCCCAGGCCGACCACGGCGACCAGGGCGACCACGGCGACCACGCGACCCCCGACCCCTCCCTCCCTCCGGAGGTCCTGGAGCGGGTGACTCCCGGAGCTCCCGGCGCCTACGGGGTGGACCACTCCGCCCGCTCCTTCGTAGTGGACCGATCGGGCCGGGTGGTCCTCTTCCTGGCCCCCTTCCAGGGGGGCGAGGGGATGGCGGCGGATCTCCGCCGGGTGATCCGCTGAGGGCGGCAGTGGGGATGCCCAACCTCCCGCCCCTCCGCCAGGTCCTCGGGGTCCTCCTGGCGGCCCTCCTCCTCGTGAACGGGTGCCGGGGAGAGGCCACCGACGACCTGGCCCTGGACGTCCGGGTCTCCGTGGCCCCCACCCCGCCGCTGGTGGGGCCGGCCCTGGTGGTGGTGGAGCTCGTGGGGGAGGAGGGTGCCCCGGTGGAGGGTGCGCGGGTCAGGGTGGAAGGCACCATGACCCACGCGGGGATGGTCCCGGTCCTGGCCGAGGCGGAGCCCACGGGGGACGGCCGGTACCGCGTCCCCGAGTTCACCTTCACCATGGGTGGGGACTGGATCCTCCGGGTGCACATCACCCTCGCCGACGGTCGGGAAGGCGTCCGCGAGCGGGAGGTGCGGGTGGTCTCCGGGCCCGGCCCCGACACCCGGGAGGACGGGGCTCCGGACTGACGGATGGCTTCCCGCAGCGGCTCGGATCTCCTCACGTGGCCGGTCCTGGGACCGATCCTCCGGTGGCGCCACACCCGCACCGTCCTGCAGGCGACGGCGCTGGGACTGGCCGCGGCCATCCTCCTGGACGGGCTCTTCGGCCCCCAGCTCGCCCCCCGGAACCTGGCGGGGGTGATCCCCTGGGTGCACTGGCGGGGCTTCGTGGTGCTGGCCCTCCTGGTGGCGGGGAACCTCTTCTGCATGGCCTGCCCCTTCATGCTTCCCCGGCGGTTGGCCAAGCGGTTCCTCCCGGCCCGGTGGAGCTGGCCGGCTCCCCTCCGCTCCAAGTGGCTGGCCGTGGGGCTCCTGGTCCTCTTCTTCTGGGCCTACGAAGCCTTCGCCCTCTGGGCCAGCCCCTGGCTCACCGCCTGGGTGGCGCTGACCTATTTCGTGGGGGCCTTCGCGGTGGACGGGTTCTTCCGGGGGGCCGCGTTCTGCCGGTACGTGTGCCCCATCGGCCAGTTCCACTTCGTCCACTCCACCGTGTCTCCCCTGGAGGTCCGGGTCCGGAGCCCGGAGGTCTGCGCCGGCTGCCGGACCAAGGACTGCATCCGGGGCCGCTACGCCTCGCCCGGTTCGGAGGGAGCGGAGGGTCCCGGGAACCGGGGGTGGGAGGGCCGCCCCATCCGTCCCGGGAGCCCTGGGGGGGAGTTGGCCCTGGCCGTCCCGGAGCGGGCTCCCGGCCGGGCGCCGGGCCGCGCCCGGGGCCGGGAGGGCCTCCTCCAGGGTGGGTGCGAGCTGGCGCTCTTCCAACCCAGGAAGGAGGGGAACCTGGACTGCACCTTCTGCCTCGAGTGCATCCACGCCTGCCCCCATGGAAACGTGGGGATCTTCACCCGGATGCCGGCCCGGGAACTCACGCTGGACCCGGCGCGCTCAGGGGTGGGGCGCATCTCCCGGCGGCCGGACCTGGCGGCCCTGGCCCTCCTCCTGGTGTTCGCGGCCTGGGTGAACGCCCTGGGGATGGTGGAACCGGTCTTCGCGCTCCAGGCCTGGATGGCCGGGGTCCTGGGCACAGGCTCCCGGGAGGTGGTCCTCCTCCTCTTCTTCCTGGTGGGGCTCGTCCTGCTTCCGGGCTCGATCCTGGCCGGAACCGCCTGGCTCAGCCGCCGCTCCACGGGAGGCCGACGGTCCCTGGTGGACGAGGTGACCCGGTACGGCTGGATGCTGGTCCCGGTGGGATTCGGGATGTGGACGGCGCACTACGTCTTCCACTTCCTCATCGGAGGGCTGACGGTGGTCCCGGTGGTGCAGCAGTACCTCCGGGACCTGGGGCTTCCCGCGGGGGATCCCGCCTGGGGGCTGGGCCCCCTGGTGCCGGAGTCCTGGCTCTTCCCCGTGGAGCTTCTCTTCCTCCAGGGCGGCCTCCTGGTGAGCCTGGTGGTGGGATACCGCCTGGCCTGGCGGGAGGAGAGGGGGAAGCGGCAAGCCGTGCGCGCCTTCGCACCCTGGGCCGCCCTGGCCACCGGCCTCGCCCTGGCAGGGATCTGGCTCCTCCTGCAGCCCATGGAGATGCGGGGGACCTTCCTTGCGGGGTGACGCGGGGCGGGGCGACGTGGGGATGGAGGGAACGGTGTCCCCGGGGGGGGTGTCACGAACGATTTCAACGGAGAGGACGGGGATGGCCATCGGGTCGGCGGGAGTCGGGAGGGGAGGGAGCCAGGGAGGGGTGGGACGGGATCGGGTCCCGTCCCCGGAGCTCCTCCGGTCCGGGGGGGGGCTCCTGGCGCTCCTCCTCCTGCTGGGCCTGGCGGCGCCCACGGCCTTTGCCAACGGGGGCACCCTGAGGCTGGCCAACGTCCCCATGGGGGAGTACCGGGTCTCCGTGTTCACCGACCCCACGCCGGTGCGCCCCGATTCCCTGGACGTGAGCGTCCTCGTCCTCCGGGAAGGGGTGCTGGGGGTGGCCGACGATGTCCGGGTGACGGTGCGGACCCGCCTCCTCCAGGACCCGGGCCCCGGAGAGCTCCGGGAGGCCACCCGGGAGCAGGCGGATGACCCCCGCTACCACGCCGTGAAGTTCGGACTGGGAGCGGAAGGGGAGTGGGAGATCACCGTGGCGGTGTCGGGCCCCGGGGGGGAGGGGGAGGCCTCCTTCCAGGTGCGGGCACGGGAGCGGGGGCTCCTGGGCCATCCCGCCGTCCTGGTGACGCTCGCCCTCCTCCCCCTCCTGGGCGTGGCGCTCTGGATCTTCAGGGAAGAGGAGCCGGACGGGCTCGAGTAGCTAGCCCAGACGATGGTCCAGGAGGGTCCGGAGGCGCTCCAGTTCCTCCCGGGAGAGGTCTCCCTCGGAGACGAGCCGGGTCATGAGGAGCTCCCGGGAGCCCCCGAAGAGCTTCCGGGTGAGGCGCTCCAGGTGGCTCTCCCGGGCCTCTTCCTTCCCCACCAGCGGGTGATACCGGTGGGCCCGTCCCTCGGCCTCGTGGCCCACGTAGCCCTTCTGCTCCAGGGTACGGAGGATGGTGAGGACGGTGGTGTAGGCCAGGTCGTCGTCCAGTCGATCCTTCACCTCGCTGACCGTCCCTGAGCCGTCCCTCCACAGGATGTCCATGACATCCAGCTCCCGCTCGGTGAAGATGGCGTCCCGCTTCGACACGTCCCTGTCCCCGTTGGCGTGGATCCCGCTTCCGGTGGGGGGCGGCCTTCCCCCTCCGCACCGGCGGTGCTGCGTCAACGTAAACCGTCGTAGACCCGCCTCGTCAACCCCCTCCCCCGTCTTCTCCCCCCGCGGCCTCCTCCGCTCCCCGGGGTCGGGGATCCGGGAGGGCACAGTGCGCCCCGCACCCCAGCCTCCCCCGGTTCCGGGCCACCCAGCGATAGACCCGGTCCGCCAGCGGGCGCGCCAGGGGGATCCGGAAGAAGGGGGCGAGGGCCCGCCATCCGGGCAGGAGGCGCAGGAGCTCCTCCGCCGCCCGGGCTCCCTCCCACCTCGCACCGTCGGGGGAGATGAGCTGGATGGCCCGGGCGAAGCGCTCCTCGGGGATGTCGGGAAAGCGCTCCGGAATGGCCGGGTCCTGGTAGGGCACGATCTCCACCCGCCCCTCCCGGTCCTGCTCCCGGACCCAGGTCACCGAGCGGCGACAGATCCCGCACTCCCCGTCGAAGACGAGGGTCCACCGCGCCCCGGCCTCCTGGGTCATCGGTACAGGATCTCCACCCGGGAGGCGGCCTCCAGGGCACGGGCCCGGGCCTCCACCACGGTGCTCCCGGCGGCCAGCGCCACACCCATCCGGCGGAAGGGGTGCGTGGTGGGCTTCCCGAAGAGTCGCAGCTGGGCCGTCTCCACCTGGAGGGCCCGCTCCATCCCCGAGTAGCCCGCCACCTCGCCCTCACGGTCCGCCAGGATCACCGCCGACGCCGCGGGGCCGAAGTACCGGATACCGGGAATGGGGAGGCCGGCGATGGCCCGGAGGTGGAGATCGAACTCGGAGAGGTCCTGGGAGACCAGGGTCACCATCCCCGTGTCATGGGGGCGGGGCGACAGCTCGGAGAAGACCACGCTCTCCCCGGTGATGAAGAACTCCACCCCGAAGAGTCCCGCCCCACCCAGCCGGTCCGTGACCTTCCGGGCCATCTCCCGGGCCTCCGCCAGCTGGTCCGCGGGAAGCTCCACCGGCATCCAGGACTCCCGGTAGTCGCCCCGTTCCTGGCGGTGTCCGATGGGGGCCACGAAGGTGGTCCTCCCATCCCACTCCCGGACGGTGAGGAGGGTGATCTCGGTGTGGAAGTCCACGAACTCCTCCACGATGACCCGGGACTCATCTCCCCGTCCGCCCTCCTGGGCGTAGGCCCAGGCGAACTCCACCCGGGAGGGGCCGGGGACCACGGACTGCCCCTTCCCCGAGGAGGACATGGCGGGCTTCACCACGCAGGGGTAGCCCAACCCGTCACAGGCCGCCTGGAGCTCCTCCTCGGAGTCGGCGAAGGTGTAGGCCGGAGTCCGGATCCCCAGCTCTTCCGCGGCCACCCTCCGGATGGCCTCCCGGTTCATGGTGAGTCGAGCGGCCTCGGCGGTGGGGATCACCCGGAAGCCCTCCCCCTCCAGTTGAAGGAGCTTCTCGGTGCGGATGGCCTCCACCTCGGGGACCACCAGATCGGGCTGGTGGCTCCGGATCACGCCTTCCAGGGCGACCCCGTCCAGCATGGAGATGACCTCCGATGCGTGGGCCACCTGCATGGCCGGCGCGCCCTCGTACCGATCCACGGCCACCACCCGGATCCCCATGCGCTGGGCGGAGATGGCCAGCTCCTTCCCCAGTTCGCCGCTGCCCAGGAGGAGGATGGACCGGGGGAATCGGGACCGGGGGGTCATGGGCGCCTCGTGGCGAGGGGGGTCCTGGGGACGAGGGGGGGCATGCGATGCTGGCTCAAGCTATTCCGCGGGAGGCACTGCCGCCACGGCACGCGCTCCGGCGGACCCCGAGGGCCCTGGGCACCGGTTTCTCGGAACCGGGGAGCGCGGTAGCTTCCCACCATGCCTCCACCCCTGGACTGGACGCCCTCCCCTGCCCTGGAGCGGGAACTCTCCCGTCGCCTGGGGACCCTGCCCATCCGGCGGGACGTCCCCCTGGCCCCCCTCACCACCTTCCGGATCGGAGGCCCGGCCGATCTCCTGGTGGAAGCCCAGACCCCCGACGCCCTGGCCGCGGCGGTGGAGGCGGCACGGGAACTGGGAATCCCCCATCTCCTCCTGGGCCGGGGGGCCAACATCCTCATGGGAGACCAGGGGTTCCGGGGTCTGGTCATCCACTCCAGGGCGGGGGGAATCCAGTTCCTGGAGGACGGACGGGTCCGGGCCGGAGCGGGGGTGGACACCTTTCCCGACCTCATCGTGGAGACGGTGGCCCGGGAGCTCGGCGGGCTCCACCACTTCGTGGGGATCCCCTCCTCGGTGGGGGGCGCCCTCTGGCAGAACCTCCACTTCCTGGCGCCGGACCGGGCCCGGACGGTCTTCATCGAGGAGGTCCTGGAATCGGCCGAGCTCCTCACGGAGGAGGGGGAGCGGCGCACGGTGGCGGTCGACTACTTCCAGTTCGGATACGACGACTCCATCCTCCACCACAGGGACGACGTGGTGCTCACCGCCACCTTCCGTCTCACCCCAACCCCGGGAGAGGAACTCCGGGAGGTCATCCGGGAGAACCTCCGCTGGCGCGACGATCGCCATCCCGATCTCTGGCTCTACCCGTCGGCGGGCTCGGTCTTCCAGAAGATCGACGGGATCGGCGCCGGCCGCCTCATCGACCAGTGCGGCCTGAAGGGGCACGTCCATGGGAACGCAGGGATCTTCCACAAGCACGCCAACATCATCGTGAACCTGGGGGGGGCCAGCGCCCGGGAGGTCCTGTACCTGGTGGAGCTGGCCCGGGAGACCGTGCTCCGGGAGACGGGCTACGAACTGGTACCGGAGATCGGGTTCGTCGGGGAGTTCTGATCCGGCCCTTCGGCCAGCTCCTCCAGGAGGGTCCGGGAAAGGCGGTGGGCCCCGGGGTGGGACCAGTTCCGCGCCTGGATCCCTTCCTGCCGGAGCCACCCCTCCTCCCACTCCTCGTCCTCCCGGTTCCGGAGCCGGTCCTCCTCCCCCCGGACCAGGACCAGCTCCCGGAGCCCACGGAAGCGGCCTCCGGCCTCGGCAGGAAGGTCCCGGGGGAGGGCCGCCCCCCAGAGGATGAGGCGGGGCGGGACGCCCGGGTTCTCCAGGGCGAGCCCCGGAACGTCGCCCAGGGCGATCCACCGGGCCGCTGTGTGCACCCCCTGGGAGAATCCCAGGACCGTGAGGGGGACGCCGGCGCCCCCGAACCGGCGCCAGACCCGATCCAGGTAGGCCACGTAGTCGGAGATCTCGGTCTCCCGGTCCTCCCGGGTCATCCAGGACGCCCCCACCGGATCCCCGGAACGATGGGGCCCCGGAGCCCCCTCCAGATAGAAGCGGGAGTGTCCCTCGGGGGCCACCACCCGCCGGCCCGACCCCGCGATCCCGGTGAAGGGGCGCAGGAATCGGCGGGCCAGCTGCCGGTACCCGTGGAGGACGATCCAGAGCTCCCCGGGCTCGGCCTCCAGGGATCCCAGGAGGGCCACCCGCGCCTGCCGCGGGACCTCCAGGTGGAGCTCGCGGATCCCCGGCTCCATCTCGCTCATGGCGGAGCTCCGGGCAGGACCCAGTCGTGGGCCCCCATCCACCCCGCCGCCGTCCAGGCCCGGAAGCCCATGTGGGTCAGGAGGAAGGCCAGGA
>JBJHCB010000122.1:0-7362 GCA_050485805.1 Gemmatimonadota bacterium
CCTCTTCCACAGCAGCTTCAACGTGCTGGGGGTGCTGGTCCTCTTCCCCTTCGTGGATCGGTTCGCCGCCACGGTGGAGCGGATGATCCCCGAGGGGGTCCCCACGCTGACCCGGAACCTCCACCCCTCGGTGGCGGAGGTGCCGTCCGTGGCGGTGGAGGCGGCGCGGGGAGCCGCCCTGGCCGTGGCCAGGGAGCTCTTCGAGGAGGCGGCAGAGGCGGTGGGGCGTGGGGGGGAAGGGCCCCATGGGTGGCGGGTCGCGCTCCGGGAGTCCCGTCGGGCCGCCCGGGAGGAGACGGCGGAGGAGGCCCTGGTGCGGATCCGGACCTTCCTCACCGAGGTTCCCTCCCCACAGGGCGCGGGAGATCCCTTCCGGAGGCACCTCTCCGTCCTCCACGCCGCCGACCATCTCGACCGGTTCCGCCGGGCCCGGGAGGAGGAGCGGTGGGTGGATCCCGGGATGGGGAGCCGCCTGGCCGATGGGCTCCTCGAGTGGGTCAGGGCCTCGGAGGCGGAGGGGGTGCCCGCCCCGGAGCCGGACGCCCTGAACCTCCTGTCCGACACCTTCTCCCGTGCCCGGAAGCGGCAACGGGCCCGGGTCCTCCTGGAAGCGACCGAAGGGCGCCACGATCCCCAGGAGACCCGGCGTCGGGTGGACGGCCTCCTCCGTCTGGATCGCCTGGCCTACCATGCCTGGCGGGCGGCCCTGCACCTCCGGGCCGCGGCCCCCGACCGGGCGGGGGCGGAGTGGGACGAGGACTACGTCTCCACCACCGCCTCGGCGCCGGCGTCCACCAGCGGGGACCCCGCAGGAGAGGAGAAGCCCAGCGCCTGACAGGAGTTCCGAACCACCGAGGCGAACTCAGGGACGAGGCGGAGGGCCAACGCCTCGCCCACCTCGTAGTGTCGGGAGGGGGGGAGGTGGACCACCAGCTTCCGGGTCCCGCCGTGGGCGGAGGGAATGGCCACCTCCGCCTCCACGTGGGCCCCCGTGTACACGGTGGTGAGGACCCGGCCCCGGAGATACCCCTCCTCGCAGGGCTCGAACCCGTCCGGGCGGACGGAGACCATCACCGCCGTGCCGTGGGGGAAGCCCAGGCGATCCACCCGGCAGAAGGACCCGAAGTCGGTGAGAACGCAGCCATTCTCGTTCTGGACCACGCCCTGGAGGAGATTGGTGCGCCCCACGAAGGTGGCCACGAAGACGGATTCGGGATGCTTGTAGATCTCCCGGGGGGGACCCACCTGCTCCACCCGGCCCCGGTTCATCACCGCCACCTGGTCCGAGATGGCCAGGGCGTCGCGTTGGTCGTGGCTCACCATGACGCAGGTGACGCCGGCCCGGCGGAGGATCCCCACCACCTCGTCCCGCACCTGGTCCCGGAGATGGGCGTCCAGATTGGAGAAGGGCTCGTCCATGAGCACCACCACCGGCTCCGGTGCCAGCGCCCGGGCCAGCGCCACCCGTTGCTGCTGGCCTCCGGAGAGCTCATGGGGATATCGGGAGAAGGCCCCCCCGAGATCCAGACTCCGGAGCACGGCCTCCGCCCGGTCCCGACGCTGGCTCCGGGGAAGGCGGTCCAGACCGAACATGACGTTCTCCCCCACGGTGAGATGGGGGAAGAGGGCATAGTCCTGGAAGACCATCCCCACCCCGCGCCGCTCCGGGGGCACCCACGCCCGGGGGCCCGCCACCCGCCGGTCCCCGATCCGGATCGTGCCCTCGTCGGGGACCTCGAAGCCGGCGATGAGGCGAAGCGTGGTGGTCTTCCCGCACCCCGACGGGCCGAGGAGGGTGGTGATCTGGCCCTCCCGGACCTCCAGGGACACGCCGGCCACCGCTTCCACCGGACCGGGCCAGAAGCGCTTGCGGATGTGTTCCAGGACGATGACGGGCGGGGTCATGGAGGTCCCGTGATGAGAATGGTTTTCAACCCTTCCCCTGAACGGTAGGCCGAGTCCGGGGGGGCTGTCAATGTGACCGACGGGCCGTGGGGGAGGTCACCCCGGTCCCCTCCCGGCGGGGTGGAAGCGTCCGGGACGGAAGGCTCGGGGGATGGCCGGGGCGTCGGCCTCCGCGGCCAGGGACCCCAGGATCAGGGCGGTGAGCGGGGCCAGGAGGATCCCGTTCCGGAAGTGGCCCGTGCCCAGGAAGAGCCCCTCCAGGGCCGGGTCCGGCCCCAGGATGGGGTTCCCGTCCGGGCTCCCCGGCCGGAATCCGGACCAGAGCTCCACCAGGGGGCTTCCGGCCAGCTCCGGACAGAGGCGGAGGACGCCCGCCAGGAGGTCCCGGATCCCCCCCGCCGTGACCCCTGCCTCGAAGCCCGTCTCCTCCATGGTGGCCCCCACCAGGAGCCGGCCGTCCGCCCGGGGGACCAGGTAGACCTCCTCGGACTCCACGAGCCGGTGGGAGGGGAGGGACGGGGGTCGGAGGGAGAGCATCTGTCCCCGGACCGGACGGACGGGGAGAGGGGCGGACAGGCCCTCCAGGGAGGCGGACCAGGCCCCCGCCGCCACCACCACCCGGGGGGTCGGAAGGATCGACCCGTCCTCGAGCTCCACGCCCGTCACCCGGTTGCCGTGGGAGCGGATCCCCCGCACCGGGGTCCCCGGCCGGACCTCCACGCCCGCCTCGCCGGCGGCGCGCTCCAGGGCCCGCCCCAGGAGCCGATTGTCCACCCGGAAATCGGGCTCCACCCGGATCCCCCCCCGGACCGTTTCCGCCAGCTGCGGGACCTCCTTACGGAGGGAGGGCGCGTCGAGCCATTCCACCGCCAGGTCCCGCTCCCGAGCCCAGGTGACCCTGGAGCGCAGGCGCTCCTCCTCCCCGGGGGAGAGGGCCACCCGGAGCTTCCCCGATTCCCTGAACTCCACGGTCGTCCCGGCCTCGGCCTCCAGCTCCGCGGCCCACCCGGGCCAGAGGCGGAGGGAGGCCAGACCGAAGTCCAGGAAGGGGCCGTCCTCCGCGGCCTCCGAGACCGGGGAAAGCATCCCGGCGCCCGCCCACGAGGCCTCCCGTGCCGGGCGCCCCCGCTCCAGTACCGTGACGCGGAGCCCCCGGCGGGCCGCTTCCCTGGCCGCGGCCAGCCCCACCACGCCCCCCCCCACCACCACCAGGTCCCGCCCGTTGCCTGCCGTCATCCCCATCCCCGAAGTTTGCCGGGGCCCTTCGGCCCCCGTCGGTCCACACCCGAGCCCTGTCCCGTGCGCCCGCGCCGGGACGCCGGTCCTCTCACCGGGAGCCCGCCATGCCGGTCCAGGATGCCCCTTCCCCCGCCTTCCGCTTCCACCACCCCGTGCCGGTCCGCTTCCGGGACATCGACGTGGGGGGGCACGCCCACCACTCCACCCCCCTCCTCTACATCGAGGAGGCCAGGTGGGCCTACTGGAAGGAGGTGGCGGGGCGGGAGGGGATCGAATCCGTGGACTATATCATGGCTGAAGCCCGACTCCGGTACCACCGCCGCGTCCTCTACCCGGGAAGGGCGGAGGTGGGGGTGCGGGTGTCGTCGGTGGGGCGGAAGCACTTCGAGATGGACTACGAGGTCCGGGACGCGGAAGGGGAGCTCCTGGTCACCGCCACGACGGTACAGGTGATGTACGACTACCGGGAGGGGGTGTCCATGGCCGTCCCCCAGGAGCTCCGGGACCGGTTGGAGTCCTTCGAGGGCGGAGCGCTCCCCCGCCGGAGAGAGGGGGGCGGGAGGTGAGCGCGTGGTCCCGCCGAAGGGGGGCGCCCCCTCAGGACAGGGTGGAGAGGATCTCCTCCGTATAGAGGGAGCCCACCCATTCGGCGTAGCCGTTCAAGAGGCGGGTGGGGACCCGGCGCCCCTCTCCGATGAGCTCCTCCGTGGCCTGGGACCATCGGGGATGGGGTACGGTGGGGCTCACGTTGGAATAGAACCGGTACTCGTCCGGCGTCACGTCATTCCAGAAGATGGGGGGACGTTCCCGGGTGACCTCGATCCGCACCACCGACTTGGGGCTCTTGTAGCCGTACTTCCAGGGCACCACCACCCGGACCGGCGCTCCATGCTGCTTGGGGAGGGGCTCCCCGTACACGCCCGTCACCAGGAGGGTGAGGTCGTGCCGGGCCTCGTCCATCCGGAGGGCCTCGTAGTAGGGCCAGGGATACCAGGGCTGGGTCCGCTGCCCCACCGCCTGGTCCGGCCGTTGGAAGGACACGAAGCGGACGTAGTTCCCGGAGGACAGGGGCTGCACCCGGTCCAGGAGCCGATGCAGGGGAACCCCGGTCCAGGGCACGGTCATGGCCCACGCCTCCACGCACCGGAGACGGTAGACCCGCTCCTCCAGCCCCAGCTCCCGCTCCAGGTCCGCCAGGTCGAAGACCCCGGGGCGCTCCACCTCCCCCGTCACCTCCACCGTCCAGGGTCGGGCCTCGAAGGGGCCCACGTGCTCCCACACCCGATCCTTGTCCAGGAGGAACTCGTAGAAGTTGTTGTGTGTGGCGGCCACCGTCCGGTCGGTGAGGGGACGTTCCTCCACCGTCCACGCCCCGTTTCCGGGGGCGGGGTAGAGCTGCGCGGTGGGGGTGGGGGGGATGGTGTCCAGGGGATGGGCCGGCCGCGGCGCGGACCCCGGCTCCCCGCCCGGACCATCCCGGCCGTTGGCTCCACAGCCCACGAGGCCGGTGGCCAGGAGGGCGGCTCCGCCGGCCCGGAGGAACCGGCGTCGGGACCAGTAGTGTTGCGAAGGTGTCACCGCGGAGGAGGGGAGGGCCCAGTCGGGACGGAGGATCGGGGTGGCCATGGGGAGGCTCCGGGGCGTGCGGGCAGCGACGGTGGGGGGGTGGAGGGGCGGTGGCCCCCTCTCCCCGGGAACCCCGCGCGGTAGGGGCGGTTCCCGGGAGGGACCCACCCCGAGGGACCCGGGGAACCTTTCCTTGCCCAACGGGGTCTTGAAAGATACATGTAAAGTACCGATGGATCTGGATTCCGTCCGGAGGATCCCTCCGGACCGGGATTCTTCATGCTTGACGCAAGCCGACCCACCCGTTCTTTTCGGTCCGGATCGGCCCGGACCCATGCCGGGACCGTCGGTGTACATCGTCCTGAATCACGGATCCACGCGGCCCCGGCCGGCGGATCCACCTGCCGAGCGCAATTGCAGGGAGAGCGGCACCATGTTTGAACGCCTGAGCGCGAGTATCGCCGTCGCAGCCGCGGCGGCCCTTCTGACCATCCCCCTCCTGCCCCAGTCGGCGGAGGCCCAGGATGGAGCACGGTTCCGGGTCCTGGTGCCGAACCTCCAGCCGGAGGACGGTGCGGCCAACCGATTCGGAGAGCGGGTCGCGAACAACCTCCGCGATCTCATCGACCTCCCCACCCATGTGGCCATGGACCGCCGGGACATCGACCGGGCGGCGCGGGAGTACAACATGCGCCTGAACGACCTCGGATGTCTCGAGGCACGTCAGCTGGCGGCCCTCATCGATGTCCCGCTGGTCATGTGCGGAAACTACGCCGATGCAGGCGACCAGTACGACGTGAACGTCGTCTTCTTCACGGTGCCCGAGGGGGAGGAGTTCACCGTGGCTCCCTTCCAGATCGCGCAGCGGGACGAGCGCCAGGCGGCGGAGCGGATCCTCGGGGGCTTCGAGAGCCTGGTGCAGCAGGTCCAGTACGTGGCTTGGTGCGCCCAGGAGTACGGCTCCAGCAACTGGGAAGGAGCCCTGAACTACTGCACCCAGGCCGTGGACGTGGCGCCGGACTCCCATGGAGCCCGCTTCGCCCTGGCCCGGACGTACATGGAGCTCGAGGACTTCGATGTGTCCCTCCGGCACTTCGAGCAGCTCCTGGACACCGACCCGTATGACGACAACGTGCTTCAGAACGCGGCGTGGGTGGCCGGGCAGCTCGGGGACACCGACAAGGCCCGGGACTACTACACCCGCTACCTGGAGCTGAACCCGGGGAACACCGCGGTGCGCATCCGGGTCGCCTTCGACCTGGCCCAGGCCGGGGACTCCTACGGGGCCATGGAGTTCGTCCGGGTGGGCCTGCAGGACAATCCCGATCACGTGGAGCTCCTGGAGGCCTACGGGTCCTACGCCTTCCGGGCGGCGGTGGAGCGGCAGAGCATGCAGCCGGCCGGGCAGGACGCCGACCAGACGCTTCCGCCGGAGGTTGCGGAGCTCTTCCGGGAGGCCTCCGAGACCCTCATGCGGGTTGTGGAGATCGAGGGTGCCGACTCCCGGCCCCAGTATGTCACCAACGCCATCCGGGCCTACCTGCAGCTCAATGAGCTGGACCAGGCGGTCCGTACCGCGGAGCGGGGCCTCCAGGTCTTCCCGGAGGAGGCGAGCATCTGGTCGGAAAAGTCCTCCGCCGAGAACCGGCGGGGGAACGTGGACGAGGCCGTGCAGGCCCTGGAGCGGGCCGTTGAGCTGAACCCGAATCTCCCCAACGCCCGCGCCCGAATGGGGAACTACATGATCGCCGCGGGTCGCATCGAGGATGGAGCCCGCTACCTCCGTGAGGCGGTGGAGTCCGGGGAGCAGCCCGCCGACCAGATGGCGGCCATCCTCTTCAACCAGGCGTACCAGAACGGGATCCAGGAGAACCGTGACCTGTCCCATGGGATCCAGGTCATCCGCCTGGCCAAGGACCTGCCGGTGGGCGACCAGTGGCGGGAGCAGCTGGACTTCTGGCATGGATACGCGCTCTACCAGCAGGGGATCCAGGCCCAGAACCCCCAGACGCCCGAGTCCGCCCAGCGGTCCCGGCCCATGTTCCAGGAGGCTCGCCAGCTCTTCGTGGCCTCCCGGGGGTACGCCGATCGGACTCAGGGTGTGAACTACGACCAGCTCATCGCGGCCACGGATCAGTATCTCGAGATCCAGGACGCCATCATCCGGCGGGGCGGACGCAGGTAGCGCTCGGCCCGGGAGGCGGCCTTTCGCCTCCATCCGGGTCCTGCACCCGGAGTCTCGCCTCAGGCCACCAGGGGGTGTCGCGGCAACCGCCGCGGCACCCCCTGGTGCGTTTCCCCCCGTCCGTCGCCCCGGCCTCCCTCCGCTCCCCCTCAGCCCGCCGCCGGCTCTCCCCCGCCTCGCCCCGGTCTCCCCCGCCTCGCCCCGGTCTCCCCCGCCTCACCCCGGTCTCCCCCGCCTCACCCCCCCAATCGCTCCTGGCACCCCCCTCCCCCCGGGTCGGCTCCGGGCCAAGACCCTTGACCCGCTTCCCCCTGGCCGCATAGGTTGTCCCTGCCGTCACCACTTCTCCCCACTTTTCCCCACCTCAACCCACCATCGAGGGCGGCGTGACGGGGTTTCTCGGCCAGTACGAATACCAACTGGACCCGAAGGGGCGCGTCAGCCTCCCGGCGGACTTCCGCCGCCAG
>JBJHCB010000123.1:0-7255 GCA_050485805.1 Gemmatimonadota bacterium
TCGTCGTGGTGCTGGTCCCGGGTGGCGCTGCACACGTCCGGTTCCTGATGGACGCCCAGCTCCTTCAGGTACGCGCAGCTCCAGATGTCGACGTCGTAGTACTCCGGAATGTAGTGCACGAACACGCCCTCGTCGCCCCACAGCGCCGTCAGGCGCTCCGCCACCTCCGCCATCCCCCGCTGGTTCCCCCCGCTGTCCCCGATCATGACGATGTGGCGGAACCCATGCTGCCGGAGGCTCCCGGCCATGTCGGTGAGCACCTCCATGAAGATCTCGGGGCGGAGGCTGAAGGTCCCGGGAAAGCGCATGTGGCCCGTGGGAGGGTCGATGTTCCCCTCGGGGACGAGCTTCAGGATGGGAGCGATGAGGGTGTTCCCCACCTCCCGGGCAATGGCCGGCGCCATGGCCTCCAGGACGTAGTTGTGCTTCCCCGTGACCATGAAGGGACCGTTCTGCTCGATCCCGCCGGTGGCGATGAGGGCGATGTCGGCCCCCCCTGCGATGGCGTCCCGCACCTCGATCCAGGTCATCTCCTCGATGAACAGGGAAGGGCGCTCGGCGATGGGCCGCGGCATGTCCAGGGCCGGACCGCCCTGGGCCGCAAGGGGAGCCACGAGGACCGCCATCAGGAGGGCCGGGAGGAGGGAGGTCCGGAGGATCAGGGTGGGGCGGACGCCGGGCAGCCCGGCGGCGGCCCCGGAAGGGGCGCCGGCCGCCTGCGGCGCGGCATGGACGGGGATGGGAGCCATGGTCAGTCGCCTTGCGGGGAGGGGAAGGGGGGAGGTCCCGGAGCCCGGTCCCCGGAAGGGGGTCGTCCCCCTCGGAGAAGGGGAGCCCAGGCCCCGGCCAGCACCAGGGGGAGAATGGCCGCCAGGGCGTGCCCCGGCAATGCCCCGGGAAAGGCCCGGAAGGGAAGCTGGGCCAGTGCCTGGAGGGTGAAGACGGTGGCCACGGCCCACGGGAGGGCCCCCGCCGGGATGCGGCTCCGGAACCGGACCAGGGCGAGGAGCGCGAGGGCGGCCAATCCCCCTCCCAGGAGCCATGGGAGGACGGTGTCGGGAGCATCGGGTCGCGGGGCGGCCAGCCCTGCCAGGAGGAGGAGGGCGGCCCCCGCACCCCGTCGACGTCCCCAGTCCCGGGTGAGTCCACCGACCCCGAGGACCACCAGGAGGAGGAAGAGGGTCCACGCCACCTGGGGGAGGAGGCCGGACAGGCCGGGGGCCGCGGCGGGGAGGTAGGACCCCGCCCCCCCGAGGGACGGCCAGACGGGCCCTCCGGGCCCCGCCAGGCGCCCCCAGAGCGCGAGGCCTCCTCCGAGCGCGAGCCCCAGGGCGATCCCCACCCTGGCGATCTCCCCCCTGGACGTTCCGGAGGAAGGGGATGGCTCCGGGAGCCCCCCACCGCCCCGGAGGAGACCGGGAATGAGCCCCGCCGAGAGACCCAGCCCCACACCCGCCACAGCTGCCCCCACCGCCAGCCCCACCAGGGTGATGATGACCTGCTCCCCGAACCCCTGGGTCGTGCCGAATCCCACGGCACTGGCCGGGAGGGCATTCACCCCGGAGAGGAGGAGCGCCCCCGCGGCCACCCCGGCCACCATTCCCCCGGACGGGAGGTGGAAGCTTCCCCGGGCCCACCGGATGACCCCGGTCACGGCTCCCCCCGCCAGGAGAAGGAAGAGAAGGCCCGCCGACAGACCCGAAAGGAGATCCCGACGGCTCCCCCGTTCCCGCTCCTCCCGCTCCCATTCCTCGGGGACGTGGAGGAAGCCCCCCCGTTCCATGAACCGGTCGCCGGCCAGGCCGACGCGGAGCCGGGCCTCGCCCCGATCCAGAGGATGGACATCCGGGTCGGACCAGGTGAAGGTCCAGTCCGTCCGGGCCGGTCGCTGCCGGGGTTCGGCGGCCACCTCGCTCAGGCGACCCGGGTCCACGGCCCCCGGCTCCACCCCCCCGAACTCCCTCACCAGGAGGTCCCGGGCCGCCCTTCGGGCCTCTTCCTCATCCAGGCCGGCCCCGGCTCGGTCTTCCGGGATGCGGTAGAGGAGCCCCCGCACCCTGCCGTCCCCCCCCAGCTCCACCCGGAACTCCTCGGCCCGCTCCTCCACCGGCCCGGTGAAGCGGGCGAAACGCACCACCCACCCCGGCTCGGCCAGGTACCTGCCCATGAGCGCCCGGAACGCGTCGGGTCCCTCCTCCTCCCAGGCGAAGCGGTGGGCGGCCCCCCGGCCCCCGGCGGCCGCCGGGAGCGCCCGCCACTCCGGCCCCGGCGCCAGTCCCCGGTCCCCCAGCGCTTCCCGGGCCAGCTCCACGGCCCGGGCCTTCTCCACCTCCACCCGGGGCACGTCGGAGGCCAGTCGGAGACCCGCGACGGCCAGGAGGACCAGCCCCAGCGCCGACAGCCCCGCCACCCAGGACCGGGAGAGGAGAGGCGCGTCAGGGAAGGGAGGCGTGGCACCCCGAGGGGGATCCGGCACCCGTCCGGCGTAGGGGGAGCGATCCGGCCCGGGGGCGTCCGCCCCCGCGTGCGCCTCCGTCCCGGGGCGGGAGGGAGCCGGCGGGGTCCAGCTCCGGTTCCAGGCCCACTCCGGCGGTTCCCGCCGGAACCCCCTCCGGAGGCCCTGGACCAGGAGGATCCAGAGGGGGACCAGTCCCAGGACCACCAGGAAGGTCCTGTCCATCCAGATCCCGGGGGCCGACGACACCCAGAGGGGGAGGGAGATGAGGGTGAGGTTGTAGGCCCCGTGGGCCAGGATCACCGGGACCAGTCCCACCCAGAGGTAGAGGATCCCCCACAGGATGGCGGGGAAGAAGAGCTCCACCACGCGGGCGTACGCGGGTTGTTGCGGGTAGTCGGCGTGCCCCGCCGCGAAGAGGACCGCCTGCAGGAGGAGCGCCCCCCCGATCCACCACCCCCGCCCCCCGAACCGGGTCCCCAGGAGGGCGGCCCCGGCCAGGGGCACCGCCCGGAAGAGACTCTCCTCCCAGAATCCCGAGAAGAGGGCGATGGAGACGGCGGTGAGCCAGGGTGCCCAGGTGGCCAGGAGGTCGGGCTGGATCAACGCCTCCGACGGGGTCCACCATCCGGCCCGCCGCATGGCGAAGAGGTAGAAGGCCACCACGAAGCCCACCTCCACCGCGGCCACCAGGTATCCGCCCACGGTCCGCCCCACCGCAGGAAGGGTGGGAGCCACCTCGGGGTGCCAGAGGCGCCACTGGCGGGGGTGGTGGGGGAAGGCCCGGCGCCCCAGGCTCTCCGCCGCCATGAAGATCACCGCCAGAAGGGCGGTGCCTCCCACCAGGAACGCGCCCGCTTCCAGGACGCGTTGGAGGAGGAAGGTCCGGGCCGAGAGGGCGGTGTCGTACTGCATCCAGCTCAGGGGGAGCTGGTTCAGCGCCCCCAGGGCCATGAAGCCGGCCACCACGCCGCCCCAGGCCAGGGCCGGCCTCCACTCCAGCCATCCGGTCCGGAGGAGGTGGAAGATTCCGTACCCGCACCCCACCAGGAAGAAGAGGACCAGGAAGAGGAGGCTGGCCGCCAGGGCGATGCGGGTGTTCGCCCCCCGCATCTCGGCGTACCGGAGGGAGAAGGCCTGGGGGACCCGGACGAAGGGAGCCACCTCGGAGAGGAGGTCCCCGGCCACGCCCAGGCGGAGGCGCACGTCCCCCTCCCCCAGGTCGGCTCCGGTGCGGAGGTAGACGAAGGCGTGATCCACCCGGCCGCCGGGACGGGTCTCCTGGGCGCTCTCCACCAGCTCGTACCGCTCCAGCTCCACGCCCCAGTGGGCTGCCGCCCCTTCCTCGGCCAGGGCCCGGGCCTCCTCCGCCGGAAGGGCAGGGCCCGGAGCCTCCTCGGGAAGGCGCAGGCGGAAGCCCAGGGGATCCCCCGCCGGAGTGAAGCGGATGGAGACCTCCCGGGTCTCCCCCTCCCGGAAGTGGCGGACCTCCCACCGGTACGGATGGATCCCCTCGTCCCGCAGCCGCCCCAGGGGATCGGACTCCCCCAGCTCCAGCTCCAGATAGGTGCGGACCTGGGGGTCGGGGTCGGAGAAGGAGGCGGCCTGCCGGAACCCCTCCGGCCCCCACGCGTGACGGACGGACAGCTCGCGGGCGGCCTCCAGGGCCCCCTCCCGGTCCATCTCCAGCTCCAGCCGCACCACGGGGAAGGCGTCGGCGAAATTCCGGACGGAGAAGACGACGGCCCCCAGGCCCAGGAGGACCGCCAGGATCCAGAAGAGGGGGGAGCGGGAGAGGGCCTTGAGGGAGGGCATCAGGAAAGCCGTGGTTGGGCCGGATCGATTCCGGTCCCCTCTCCCGGTCAGTGGTGCCCCAGGACGGGACGCGGGACGTAGTTCGCCTCCAGGGTGGCCAGCTCGTCGGGGGCGAGTTCCAGCTCCAACGCCCCCAGGGCCTCCTCCAGGTGGGCCATCCGGGTGGCTCCGATGATGGGGGCGGTGACCCCCGGGCGGGAAAGGACCCAGGCCAGCGCCACCTGGGCCCGACTCACCCCCCGGAGCTCGGCCACCCTCCCCACCGCCTCCAGGATCCGATCCGCCTCCGGGTAGTCGTAGAGGCGACGGGCGTAGTCGTCCACCTCACCCCGGGCCGTGGCCTCCTTCCGGCTCGGCGGCCGGGTCAGGTACCCCCGGGCCAGCGGGCTCCAGGGAAGCAGGCCGATCCCCTCGGAGCGACAGAGGGGGATCATCTCCCGTTCCTCCTCCCGGTACAGGAGGTTGTAGTGGTTCTGCATGCTCACGAACCGGGTCGTGCCCGCCAGGTCGGCCCGGTGGAGGGCCTGGCCGAACTGCCAGGCGAACATGCTGCTGGCGCCGATGTACCGGACATACCCCGCCTTCACCACGTCGTGGAGGGCCTCCATGGTCTCTTCGATGGGGGTGTGGTGGTCCCACCGGTGGACCTGGTAGAGATCGATGTGGTCCACCCCCAGACGGCGAAGGGAATCCGTCACCGCTGCAAAGACGTGCTTCCGGCTGAGCCCGCGGCGATTGGGACCCTCCTCCACCGGGAAGAAGACCTTGGTGGCCAGGACCACGTCATCCCTGCGGGTGAATTCCCGGAGGAGGGCCCCCGTCACCTCCTCGCTCACCCCCCGGGAGTACATGTCCGCGGTGTCGAAGAAGTTGATCCCCGCCTCCACCGCCCTCCGGACGAAGGGACGGGCCGCATCGGAGGAGAGCACCCAGCTCCGCCAGCCCGGATCGCCGTAGCTCATCATCCCCAGGGCCAGGCGGGACACCACGAGACCGGTGGAGCCCAGTCGCACGTACTCCACTCAGGCGACTCCCCCTGGGGTTGCGAAGAAGCGGGCGAAGGGCCGGCTCAGCCGGCGGTGATGGCGGAGCCCAGGAGCTGCTGCCGCTCCTCCAGCCCGCGCTGGAAGAGCCGCTGGATGTGGTCGCTGGTGCGGAAGTCCAGGAGGATCTCGGCCCGCCGGCTGGTGGTGGTCTCCTGGATCACGTAGGCCAGCACCGTGGCCATGACCGCCCCCTCCTCCGTCCCGGTGGCGGTGAAGCGCCGCTGGAAATCCCGGAGGACCGGGACGAATCCCGGGCTCTCCCACTCCTCCACGGACCGCTCCAGGGCGAGGAACTCGTTCAGGACCGTGAGATAGCCCGGGTCCGCCGGCCGGTGCCAGAAGGAGACATCCGGACCGAAGGCCTCCACCCGCATGGGAAGGTAGAGGTTCGCGCCCCGGGGGACCTGGCGGATGAGGGCAGGGTTGAAGCGGCGGACCTCGTCCACGGAGAGGCCCGTGCGCTGGGTCACCTCGGTGAGGGGGATGTTCCGGGGCGCCCGCATGGCGTGGATCCGTGTCTGGGGAACGGACTCCCGGATCTGCCGGACGTTGTAGGTGTTCCCGAAGACCATCTCGGCGTAGAGGAAGGAACGGGGTCCGTAGCTCCGCACCACCTCCCGGTACTGGTTGAGGGAGATGGTCCGGAGATCCCGGGCCAGCTCCGAACCCAGGAAGTACTGCTCCCGGACGTCGCCACCCCCGAGGCGAGCCCCGTTGATCACCGTGCGCCCCACGTTGGTGCCCCCGGCATGGTGCTCCGACAGGGCCGGGATGAACGAGCCGTACTTGGTGGCCAGGATGGTGAGATAGGCGGCGCAGTAGGGGGCCTGCGTGGTCTGGTTGTGCCCCTCGATCTCATTGGGCGCCAGGCGCTTCATCTGGTTCCAGTTCCGCTCCAGCCACTGGCAGAAGCCGACGGCCCGGGCCTCCGAGCGCACCGTGCCGTTCAGTCCCGACTCGATGATGGCCTGGGCCAGACCGATCTCGGCCGGCACCCCGAACCGCTCGTAGATGAGTCCCCAGTCCTCGATGAAGCTCCCGTAGCGCCGGGCGTTGGGGGACAGAAACCGGCCCCGGGTGGCGTTGTGCACCACCGGACCGGACGACGCCGCGTGGAGAAGCTCGGCCACCTGGTCCCGCCGCCGGGTCATCTGGGTCTCCAGGCGCTGCCCATTCACCGCCCCCGCCAGGGAGGGATCCGCCCACCGGGCCTCCCGGCTCCAATCGCCCCGGCTGGGGAAGACCGCCAGGAGGCGACCGTCCTGGGCGCTCCCGTACGCCACCGACCCGTCGGGGATGGTGAAGATGTGCTGCCAGAAGGGGTACCCGGGCCGGAATCGCTCCATGGCCACCACGTCCAGCTCCAGCCGCCCCTGCACCTGCATCTCCAGCAGGATCTCCTCGGGGGAGGCGGTGGGGGCGGGGCGCTCGGGCTCCGCGTCGTGGGATGCCATCAGCGCGGCGCCGTCGCAAGGCTCCGCCGGGGCCTGTGCCTGTGAGGGAAGCGGCGCCAGCAGGAAAGCGAGGAGGAGACCGGGTACCAGCGTCTCGGCGACGGCGGAGGGGGAGCTGGGTCGCATGGGGGAGTCCGGGGCGCGGGGCGGAACGGGGTGGCCGGGGGAAATATGTGTTTCCGGACGCCGCCGCGCGAGGGTGTTCGTGTCGGCGGGGCGCTGCGGGGGGCGCTTCCGCCTCGCATGAGCCGGCCCGGAACCGACCGTTCCCCCCGAAGGCCTGGGCCGAGGCGACTCACCGTCCCCCCTCGTGACCCCTCACTCCTCCTGGAAGGGGACTCTTAGAACCTCGATCTGAGGGAAGGGGAAGTCGCCAGCATACCTGGCAAGCAAACCGGAGCCCACGATGTACCTCAACCCTCCCGCGAACCTGAACGAACCCATGACTCTCCATGTCTCGAGATCCAGCACCTCGACCAGGGAGT
>JBJHCB010000124.1:0-7245 GCA_050485805.1 Gemmatimonadota bacterium
GGGTGACGGGGCCGGCGGGACCCTGGGGGATGGGGGTCCTGGGGATCCGCACCGGGTCGGTCTCCTCCCTGGGGGTGGAGCCCACGGACTTCGCCGTGGTCCGCCTGAAGCGGGACGTCCTCCGGAGCAGCGCCGTGGGGGGGGTCTTCACCCGGCGGTCCCTGGACGCGGCGGGGGTGGGATCGAGCCGGGCCTACGGGGTGGACGGCACCTTCTCCTTCTTCCGGGATCTCCGGATGAGCACCTTTCTGGCCCGGACCGAGACCGAGGGGCGGAGCGGGGACGACGTGAGCTGGCAGGGGACGGTCTCCTGGGAGGGAGATCGCTACGGGGGCCAGGCGGAGCTGCTGAAGGTGGGCGAAGACTTCAACCCAGAAGTGGGCTTCACCCGCCGCCGGGACTTCCGGAAGAGTGCCCTGTCGGCCCGCTTCAGCCCGCGGCCCGCCTCCCTGGAGGCGGTGCGGAAGCTCACCTGGGAAGCGGCCATGGACTACTTCGAGGACGGGACCGGACGCCTGGAGTCCCGGGAGCAGCGCGGGAAGTTCGACGTGGAGTTCGAGAGCAGTGACCAGTTCACCCTGGAGGGCGTCCGGGCCCTGGACCGACTCCCCCTGGCCTTCCCGGTGGGGGGTGGGCTGGAGGTCCTTCCGGGGGAGTACCGCTTCTCCCACGCCCAGCTCTCCTACCAGTTCGGGGCCCACCGCCGGATCTCGGGAAGGGCCACCCTGCAGCATGGGGGCTTCTTCGACGGGAGCCTCACGTCGGTGGGGTTCTCCCAGACCCGCATGGTGGTGAACCACCACCTCTCCATCGAGCCCGGGGTGACCCTGAACTGGATCGACATGCCCCAGGGGGACCTCCACCAGCGGCTCCTCCGGAGCCGGGTGGACTACGCCTTCACCCCCCTCATGTTCGCCAGCGCCCTACTCCAGTACAACTCGGTGGACCGGACCTTCAGCGGCAACCTCCGTTTCCGCTGGGAATACCACCCGGGGAGCGAGGTCTTCCTGGTCCTCACCGACGAGCGGGACACCCGCCCCGGGGGGATCGGGCTCCGCAACCGGGCCCTGGTGCTCAAGGCGAACCGGCTCCTCGCCTTCTGAGGAGAACCCCCGGCCGGGACCGGGTCCGACGGGAAGGCGACGTGCCCCCGCCGGACTCGGTCCCCCTCCGCCCTCAGGGGTCCGGGCGCACCGGCACCATCACCGGGTGGAGGCGGGTGTGCTTCACCACCCTACGCTGGGAGACCTCGGCGGCGTAGACGTTCCCGTCCCGGTCCACGGCCACCCCCTCGGGTCCGCTGAAGCTCATCACCCCGAGGTTGGGGTTGTTCCACGTCTCGGGGATGAAGTGGAAGACCCACCCGGTACGGGCGTCCCCGATGCGGATGCCCCGCTCCCAACCGGCGTTCCGCTGACCGGTGTACTGGTTCGCGGCGGGCCCGGACTCCGAGTCGGCCACGTAGATGAGGTCGTTCTCGTCGATGAAGATGCCGCTGGGTCGGCCGAACTGGGTCCAGGCCGCCACGAAGGTCCCGTCCTGCTCCAGGATCTGGATCCGGTTGTTGTACCGATCCCCCACGAAGAGGCGCCCCTGGGAATCCATGGCGATGGCGTGGGGCTCCAGGAACTGTCCCGGGGCGTACCCCGTCTCCCCGATGGTCTCGAGGTAGCTCCCGTCGGGGGCGAACTTGTGGATCCGATTGGGGTCGGTGGGGCCATGCCCCTCCGCCACGAAGATGGTCCCGTCCGGGCCCACCACCACGTCGTTGGGCCGGGTCAGGCGGGAGGGAGGGTCACCCGGCTCCCCCGGGGTCCCCAGGGTGAGGAGGAGCTCGCCCTGGGGGCTGAACTTCATCACGGTGTGTCCGAGCCCCACCTCCTCGGATCCGGAGACGGCGGCGTCGGTGATCCAGACGTTCCCGTTGGGCTCCACATACATCCCGTGGGGCCACGAGATGAGGCCCGCCCCAAAGCTCCGCAGGACGTTCCCGTCGGGATCCATGAGGAGGACGGGATCCACCTCGGACCCCACGCAGCTGTTCTGCCCGCAGCGCTCCGCCACCCATAGGTTCCCGTCCGGGGCCGGATACATGGCGCTGGTGGCGCCCCAGTTCCGATCATCGGGGAGTTCACCCCAGGTGTAGTCGGGGCGGTAGGGGTTGGTGGGAACCTGGGCTGTGGCGTCCACGGCCCAGGCCGCACCCAGCAGGACCACGAGGCCGGCCAGGAGCAGGCGGGTGGGGGAAGGGAAGGGCACGGACATCTCCATCTCCGTCTGGGGAATCGATGAGGGCGCCTCCGCTGTCGTCGAAACCGGGGCGTCGGTCCCCCGGGATCCGGCGGCGCACCGGACTCCTGGAGGAGGGCCCGGGTACGCCCGGGCCGGACGGGCAAGAGATCCAGGAAGGACCCGAGCGCGCAAGTGGGTGGGGATCACCCCCTCCATCCGGGGGAGGGCCCACCGGAGGAAGTCGACGCAGGAGCGGTCGTCCACGGGGCGGGAGGCGGCCCGCTACCGGCGCCCCTGCATCTCCTGCAGGATCCGCTCGTGCCAGGCTTCCGGAAGAAGGCGCCAGTTGGCCCGGTGGTAGTCCTCGGGGCGGATCACGCCCCGCTCCTCCATCTCCCGGATGAGGAGATCCCGGATGCTCTCATCCCCCTCGTATACCAGGGGGGCCCCGGTGACCGCGGGGAAGCCTCCGCCCCCTCCCTGCCGGTAGTTGTTCAGCGCCAGGGTGAAGGTCTGGTCCGGCCGCACGGGGGCTCCCTGGAACTCCAGCTGGACGACCCGGGATCCCAACGGTTCCCGCAGGTCCAGGGTGTACTCCACCCCCGACAGGATGTCGAAGTTGTAGCCGGGCCACTCCGGGTCCACCAGGACCTCGCAGTCCCCTCCGGGGCAGGGGAGGAAGTACCGGGCGGAATGCTCCAGGTAGGCCCGGAGCTCGTCACCCGTGATCCGGACGGCCCGCAGGAGGTTGTTGTCGTAGGGGTAGAGGCGAGCGACATCGGCGGCGGTGATCTCCCCGGCCGGCAGACCCGCCTCCAGGGAGAACACCGCCGCCGCCGAGAGGTGGGCCCCGGAGACCTTCCGCTGCACCTCGTTCACGAAGTCCACCAGGGGGCCGTCCTCCACCCGTGCGCGCTGGGCGGGCCATGCCTCGGGAGAGCTCCCCACCACCCGGTTTGCCTGGGCGAGGGCCCGCTGATGGGCGCCGTCCAGCGCCTCTTCCATGGCCACCCAGGACCGGCCGGGTGTGGGGCGCAGGAGTTCCCCCCGCTTCGAGGTGACCTCCCATCCCCCTTCCGTCCGGACCAGGTCGAGGGTCGCCACCGCCAGGGAGGCGGCCCGGGCGCCGGCCTGAACGAAGAGGACGCCGTTCAGGGTGGAGTCGGCCACCTCCCGGTGGGAGTGGCCCAGGAAGACCACATCGATCCCGGGGACCAGGCGTGCGGCGTCGGCCATGCGGTTCTCCGGCGCCAGGCCCGTGGCCTCCATGTCGTAGCTCGTTCCCTCGAAGGAGCTGTGGGCGGCCACCACCACCACCTGGGCCCCCTCCTCCCGCATCCGGGGGACCACCTGCCGGAGCTGCTCCACCATGTCGGGGAAGCGGAGGCGCCCCTCCACATGGTCCCGGTCCCAGACGGCCACGCCCGGGGGGAGCACGGCGGTGATCCCGATCCGCACCGTCCCCCCCTCCAGCTCCCGGTCCACCAGGGTGAAGGGAGGATGGACCGGCTCCCCGGTGTCCGGATGGACCACGTTGGCCGAGAGGAAGGGGAACCGGGCGTCGGCCAGGACCCGGTCCAGGTGGTCCAGCCCGAAGTTGAACTCGTGGTTCCCCAGCGCGGCGGCATCGTAGCCCAGGAGGTTCATGGCCGTGATGACCGGGTGCTCCTCTCCCTCCGGAAGGGGGGTGAAGGCGGCGGCGAGCGCCGAACCCTGAAGGAGGTCCCCCGAGTCCACGAGGAGCGTCCGCCCGGGATGGGCCGCCCGGATGGAGTCCACCACGGGAGCCAGGAGGGACAGGGCCTGATCCGTGGGGGTGCCGGTGTCGTAGTCCCACGGGAGGAGCCAGCCGTGGACGTCGGTGGTGCCCATCAGGACCAGGGAGGTCCCGCTTTCCCGGTCATCTCCCCCCGCACCGGGGGGCGCCCCGTCTCCGGCGCAGGCCGTGAGCCCCAGAGAGAGGACCAGCCCGAGGACGAGGAAGTAGGTGGGCATGAGGATCGGTTCGAAAGGGAGAGGGGGCGGGAGAGGATTACAGTACCTTCCGGCCGTGGGACGGATCCACGCCGGACCCGAGGGGCGAGGGGGCGTTGACCCCGCCCCTCCAACCTCGACGGAGACGTGTAACGGGCCGGCGTGGATCCGGCCACGAAGTCGGATCAATCCCGGCGGGGTCGGAGAATCGGGGCCGTGTCCTCTTCTTTCCGGGGCCCTCCTCCGCCTAGCTTCCCGGCACCAGGTCCTACCGTTGGGGAGTGGGCACCGAGAGGGGGAACCATGGATTCCGGTTCGTTGCGGGTGGCGTTCGTGGTGCAGGGAGAGGGTCGGGGACACCTGAGCCAGGCCCTCGCCCTCCGGGAGATGCTGGAGGCCGCCGGTCACCGGGTGGTGGGGGTCCTGGCCGGGACCAGCGAGCGGCGCCCCCTACCACCCTACTTCGCCGAGGGGATGGGAATGGAGCCCGTCCCCTTCCCGAGCCCCACCACCGTACCGGGTCCGGAGGGGACCGACGTCTCCATCCTCCGGACGGTGGGCCACACCCTCCGCCGCCTGCCGGCCTATCGGAACGCCATCCCCGGCATCCGCCGGGCCCTGGCCCCCATGGCCCCGGACCTGGTGGTGAACTTCTACGACGCCCTTGGGGGCCTGGCCGTCGCGCCCCTCGTTTCCCGGGGCGTTCCGGTGGTGGCCGTGGGACACCAGTATCTCCTGGGCCACCCCGGCGCGCCCCACCCGCCCACCCGCCCCCTCCAACTCCTGACCTTCCGGACACTGAACCGGCTGTCGGCTCCACGGGCGGTCCAGAGGCTCGCCCTCTCCTTCCGGCGGCTCTCCGAGGAGGAAGGAAGTCGGACCCGGGTGGTGCCACCCCTCCTCCGGCGGCGGGTGCTCGAGGCCACCCCGGAGTCGGGGGAGCATCTGCTGATCTACATCCTGAACCACGGCTATGGCGAGGAGGTGGCCCGCTGGCACGCGGACCACCCGGACGTGGTGATCCACGGGTTCTGGGACCGCCCCGGCGCCCCGCTGGAGGAACGGATCCGGACCAACCTCACCTTCCACCGCCTGTCCGATACCCGATTCCTGGAGCTCATGCGGAGCTGCCGGGGGTTCGTGGGGACGGCGGGTTTCGAGTCGGTGGCCGAAGCGCTCTGGCTGGGGAAGCCGGTGATGGTGGTCCCCACCGGGAACCAGGTGGAGCAGGCCTGGAATGCGCGGGAGGCGGTGGTCGCCGGAGCCGGGATCGCCGCGGAAAGGTTCGATCTCACCCCCTTCCTGCAGTATCTCCCCGGACATCGGGACGTCTCCCGTGGGTACCGGAAGTGGGTGCGCACGGGGCACCGGCGGGTTGTCGCCCTGCTGGAGGAGGCGGTGGCAGCGGAGAGGGGGCCGCCCCTACCGAGGGAACTCTCCCGGGGTGCCTGATCCCGGGGTCGTGATTCGGTCCTCCTTGCCACCTGGGCCGGCGGAGTGAAGCTTGCCGGCCACTCGCCGGCATCCCCGGGATCGGGGATCCCAACGCACCCACAGGAGGATCCCCCATGCCACATCGCTTCCACCCCGCCCTCGCCTTCGGTCTCGCCGGACTCCTCCTGATCCCCGGACTGTCCGGGCAAGCGGGGCTCGAGGCCCAGGATGTCCGTCTGAACCGCACCATCGAGACGCTGGAGGCCGGACACCCGGTCTTCGGCCTCTTCACGGCCAACCTCTCCCTCCAGAACGCCCGGGCCCTGGCCACCTCCGAGCTGGACTTCCTCTTTATCGACATGGAGCACTCCCCCTTCGACATGGAGACGCTCCGCACCTTCCTCCTGGGGATGCAGGACGTGCGACGGGTGGCCGAGAAGGGGAACCCGCAGATGGATGTGACGCCCATCGTCCGCATCCCCATGAACGGTCGGGAGCAGCTCGAATACCAGATCAAGCAGGTCCTGGACATGGGGGCGTTCGGGATCATGGTCCCCTTCGTGGATACCCGGGAGGAAGCCCTCTCCATCGTCCGGGCGATGCGCTATCCCCAGTCCCGGGGATCGGAGATCGCGGAGCCCCGGGGAATGCGGGGTTCGTCGCCGGCCATCGCGTCGTGGTTCTGGGGGGTTCCCGACTACTCCGCCCGTGCGGACGTGTGGCCCCACAACCCCCGGGGGGAGCTCCTGGCCGTGCTCCAGATCGAGAGCCGCGAGGGGGTGGAGAACATCGATGAGATCATCACGGTCCCGGGGCTGGGCGCCATCTTCATCGGACCGGCGGATCTCTCCCTCTCCTATGGCGTCCCGGGGAACCACCCCGACGTGGTGGCGGCCATCGACCGGGTGCTCCAGGCGTGTCTCACGCACAACGTGCCCTGCGGGATCACCACGAACTCGAACAGCGTGGAGGAGCGCCTGGCCCAGGGGTTCTCCTTCGTCACCATCGGGTACTGGAACGACGCCGGGATCTCCCCGGAGCCCGGCAACGCCCTGGGGATCGCCCGGCGGGCCTCGGGGCGGGACGGTGGGGAGGAGCGGTAGGCCTCCCCACCGCCCCGCCCCGCCCCGGGAGGCCTTCCCTCATCCCCCCGTCACCTCGTCCCAGGCGATGCGCCAGGTGGCGGCCACCCGCTCCGGCGGGGCCTGGTGGTCCGGGAAACGGGACAGGGGAGGGAAGGCCTCCACCTCCTCCACGGAGCGGCCCGCGGCGACGGCCGACTCCACCTCCTCCAGGAGGGAGGCGAAGAAGTCCCGCTGCACCCCCAGATCCTCCCGGCTCCCCACCACGGGGAACCCCTGCCGGGCGTGCCCGAAGATGAAGAGGGTCTCGCCGTCGTGCTCCGCCATCACCGCCTCCAGGAGTCCGATCCACCCCCGGATGGAGGCGCCGGCGGGGGGGTCGATGAAGGCGTAGCCTCGGTTGTTGATGAGGTCCCCCATATGGACCACGTTGGCTTCCTGGAAGACGATGGTGGCGTCCCCCCCGGTGTGGGCCGGACCGTAGTGGCGGGCCCGGACGGTCTCGTTCCCCACCCGCGCGGAC
>JBJHCB010000125.1:0-7238 GCA_050485805.1 Gemmatimonadota bacterium
TCCGGCTTCGTGCATCTTCCCCCAGAGGACCCCGGGGAGCAGGGTGGTGCCGAGCCCGGCTCCAGCGAAGTGGGCCAGGAAGGCGCGGCGGGTGGTGGAGCCGGGGGTGACGGACATGGCGACCGGGGGTGTGGAGGGGAAGGCCGGAGGGACACGCCTCAAGCGGCGTACTGCGGCCAGGGTGGCGAAGGTAGGCGGCGCTTCCGGACCGTGCAACGGCGCCGCGCCCGACGCCGCGCACGACGGCACGCCAAGGGCCCCGATCCCCGCCCCACGGCCACTCCGCCGCGGTGCACCCCCCCTCAGCGCTCCTCTCCCAGGAGGCGCGCGATCTCCGCGATCCTCGCCTGCGGCGATGGGGTGTCCTCGGGAAGGCGCAGGCCGGGATCCACTGCGGCGAAGAGGCGCCGGGATGTTCCAAGGTGTCGCTCCGCCTGGCCGGCATCTCCCTCGGCCCGGGCCCGAAGGGCATCCAGATACAGGAGCTCCGCGGTGGCCCAGAGCCGCCCCGGGTCCCCTCCGCCATGGGGGCCGTGGAGGTGGAGGAGTGTGCCCGCATCGGCCAGCCGTACGACGGCCAGATGGACCCCCATGCGGTGGGCGGCTTCCTCCAGCCCGTCCTCGATGCCGGTGGCATCCCCTCCTTCCGCCTCGAGCAGACGCTCCAGGCGGAGGAGCGTCTCGGCGAGACTCTGGAGCTGCCGCGCGTTCAGGATGATCATGGCGACGGGATCAGGGCCACTGGATCATGGTATCCGGACCCCCTCCCCTGGGAGGGCCGGCGCGTGCACGGGGTCCCGGCGGGCCTGGGTGGCCTGCTCGAAGGCGTACCCCAGGGCCAGGAGCCTGGGCTCGGAGTAGGCGGGTCCGAAGAAGGAGATCCCCACGGGGAGGCCGTCCCCGGTAAACCCCGCGGGCACGATGAGATCGGGAAAGCCCGTCAGGTTGGCGATGCTGGTGGCCGAGGGTGCGGAAGGCCCACCCCCGGCCAGGAGGGCGGGGCGGGTGGGGCTCGTGGGGTAGACGATGGCGTCCAGCTCCTCCTCCTCGAACAGCCCCTCCACCAGCCTTCGAGCCAGGGGAAGCCCGTGCTCCCGCATGGCCGCGTACTCCCGGCCCTCCCGCGAGGGACTTGCCTGCTCCTGGACGAAGAGGTCCCAGCGCACGGGATTGGGACGCCCCCCGTCGGCGGAGGGGCCTGTGATCCGCCTGGACGCCTCGATGAGCTCTTCCAGGGTCCGCGGATACCCGGGCTCCAGGCGCTCCAGGTAGTCCTGGATCTCCGCCCGGAAATCCGGCCACCGGAGGGTGGTGTACCAGTCCGCCCGGGCATCCAGGAACCAACGGGGAAAGCGGACGTCCACCAGGGTGGCCCCCCTGACCCGGAGGGCCTCGAAGGCGGACTCCATCACCCAGTCCACCTCTCCGTCGGCCCCCAGGAAGTCCCGGGCCACCCCGATCCGGGCCCCCGCCAGGGCGCCGGGGTCCAGGAACCGGGTGTAGTCCGTCTCCAGGTGATCCCGGCTCCCCTCGGTGGCCGGGTCGTCGGGGTCCACGCCGGTCATGACCCCCAGCAGCACCGCCAGATCGTACACGCTCCGGGTCATGGGACCCGCCGTGTCGAAGGTCAGGGACAGTGGGACGATGCCGCTCCGGCTCAGGAGCCCCAGGGTGGGCTTGAGCCCCACGATCCCGTTGGAGGTGGAGGGCCCGCGAATGGAGCCGCCGGTATCGGTGCCGATCCCGAGCTGGCCGAAGGACGCGGCGATGGCCACTCCCGTTCCCCCGGAGGAGCCCGACGGGGTTCGCGTCAGGTCGTGGGGGTTCCGCATGGGGCCGGAGATGGAGCTCATGACCGCTCCGCCGGCGAACTCGCTCATGTTGACCTTCGCCAGGAGGATGGCACCGGCCTCCCGCAGCCGCCGGACCAGGTAGGCGTCCTCCGGGGGAAGGGACCCGGCCAGGAGGATGGACCCCGCGGTGGTGGGCATGTCGGCGGTGTCCAGGTTGTCCTTCAGGAGCACCGGGATCCCATGGAGAGGCGAGCGGGGCCCCGTCTCCCTGCGCTCCCGGTCCAGGGACCGCGCCGTCTCCAGGGCATCCGGGTTCAGATGCAGGACCGCGTTCAGGGCGGGGCCGGCCTGGTCGTACGCGGAGATGCGGGCCAGATACCGCTCCACGAGCCCTTCGGAGGTGAGGGTCCCTGCGTCGAAGGCGGCGTTGAGCTCCGCCACCGTGACCTGGGAGAGGGGGACCTCCTGGGCCGAGACCGGATGGGCCGGGAGGAGGGCCCAAAGGAGAAGGAGGGGAAGGCGACGGGCGGTGGAGATCATGTGGGGCGCGGGAAGGGCGAGGTGGCTCAGAGGAGGTCCGGGAGGGGCTCCCTCCGTGGGATGACCGGGACCATACGGGGCGACCCCGGACCCCGCCAGCTTCAGTCCGACGGGGGATCCTCCAGGCACTCCATCCCCTTCCCCGAGGCCCCTGCCCCGAGCCACGCCCCCATGGCCTCCACGCCCGCCGACGAGAACACGTGGCGGGTGCGCCCCGGGAGGAGGCAGACCGTGGCATCGGGAGAAGGGGCGTCCTCCAGCCCCCGGCGCACCGCTCCCAGCCAGTCCAGGAGCGGAGTGCCGGGATCCTCGTTCCCGATGAGGACCAGCACCGGTCCCGGGAGCCGGGAGAGGGCCTCTCCGGGCTCGAATCCCATCCGGTCGTGCCACAGGGGACTCGAGAGGAAGTGGATCTGCCGTTCATCCTCGGGGAGCTCGGCGCTGTAGGGGAGCCGGACCGGCGACGCCTCCAGCACCCCTCGCAGGCGGGCGGCCCTCTGCTCGGGGGAAGGCTCCTCCAGGACCGCGTCCGCAATCCCGTTCGTCAGGCGATCCAACGCGTCCAGTTCCTCCGGGCCGTATCCCCCCCGCTCCCCGGCGGTGCGCTGATCCAGGCGGAAGGCCTGGCGTCCGGGAAAGGCGGGTGGGGCCAGGAGGATCAGGGGCAGGTCTTCTGCCTCCGCGGCCAGCATGGCCGGAGGAGCCTCGTCGGCCTGGGCCACCACGGCAAGGGAGCCCCCATCCAGGTCGGGCCTGGACCGGAGGTAGGCCAGGGCAGCCCGTGCATCCCCCGCCAGATCCTGGTGGGTGGCCCGAAGGAGGGGCTCCACCGACACGAACCCGCGCACGATGGGCACCAGGACGGCGTATCCCGAGGCCGTGAGCGCCTGGACCGCCGGGTCCGGTCCGGCCAGGGTGAGGAGAAGCACGGCCGGGTGACGGGACGCGTCCACTCCCTCCTCCGGGGCGGCTCCGGCCGCCCCATCGTCCGTCTCCGGTCCGGGAAGGAAAAGGGTGGCCGTGAGATGGACCGAGTCGGCCGGGTTCACGTACGTGACCGTCTCGCTCCGGATCAGGGTCTCGGGGGCACCGGGAGCGGGCGGGTCGCCCGGCACCTGGGCTCCCAGGCCGCCCACGGTGGCCGCCATCCCACCCCACACGAGCGACAGCACCGCGGCGCGCGCCGCCCGTCGACGCACCACCTCCCGGGCGACCCCGAAGAGGAGGCCCAGGGCGAAGCCCCCGGGGCCCGTCACCAGGATCCCCAGGAGGGGGCCCTCGTTGGCACCGGAGGAGAGCACCAGGGGACCGAGGAACCCCAGGGCGATCCCCATCGCACCCCCGATGAGGGCGGGCCGGAGCGTCCGGAGGAGGGCCCGACGGTGCTCCTCCCCCAGGAGACGGTAGCCGAAGAAGACGACGGCCCCCACCAGCAGAAGGAATGTCCCCATGGTCTCGTCCTCCTCTCCCCGGTGGCGCCCTACCTGGCCCGTGGAGGCCCGGGCGGGGGACCCGCCCTCCACCCCTGGAGGATCACACCCCGGGGGTGCGCCGTCCAGCAGGGCACCCGCCGCGCTGGCGGCCCGCGGGGTCCGGGGGCACCTTTCCGACACCCTCCGGTTTCTCCACCCTCCCGCCCCATCGAGGCCGACCATGCCCCCGGGATCCCACCACGCCTCACCCGTCCCCGGCCTCCCCCCTCGCAGGCATCGGGGCCGCTCCGCCCTCCGCCTGCCGGCCCGGGTGCTTCCGGCACTCCTCCTCCTTGGTCTGGTGCTCCCGGCCTGGACCGCCCTTCCCCTCCCCGCGGCGGGCCAGGCCCCGGCGGCAGTCCCCGCCTACGACCTGGTCATCCGGAACGGCCGGGTCCTGGACGGCGCCGGAAACCCCTGGATCCGGGCCGACGTGGCCATCCACGAGGGTCGCTTCGTCCGGGTGGGACACGTCCCGGAAGGGGGCCACCAGGAGATCGATGCCGCGGGGCGCTACGTGGCGCCGGGGTTCATCGACATCATGGACCAGTCGGGGACCACCCTCCTCCTGAACGGGCTGGCGGAGAACAAGATCCGTATGGGGGTGACCTCGGCCATCGGGGGCGAGGGGGGCACCCCCTCCCTCTCCGTGCTGGAGGGGGGGGAAGAGGTCCGCAGGGGAGCCACCACCGACGAGATCCCGGCCTACTTCCGCACCCTGGAGGCCCAGGGGATCTCCATCAACTTCGGGACCTTCTACTCCCAGGCCCAGGCCCGGAGCCAGGTGGTGGGCCCGTCCTCCCGGGCTCCCTCGCCGGAGGAGCTGTCGGAGATGCGGGACCACATCGAGCGGGCCATGCGGTACGGGGCCCTGGGGCTCACCACCGCCCTCATCTATCCCCCGTCCAGCTACGCCTCCACCGACGAGATCGCGGACGGGGCCAGGGCGGCCGCACGCCACGGGGGGGTCTACGCCAGCCACATCCGGGGGGAGGGCGCCGAGCTCCTGGAGGCCGTGGGCGAGGCACTGGAGATCGGAGAGCGGGCAGGGATCCCCGTGGAGATCTTCCACCTGAAGGCCGCCTTCGAGCCGGGCTGGGGCGTCCTCATGCCCCAGGCCATCGAAGCCATCGAGGAGGCCCGGGCCCGAGGAGTGGAGGTGACGGCGGACGTGTACCCCTACACCGCCGGCGGGACCGGGGTGGAGGCCACCATCCCTTCCTGGGCCCACGAGGGAGGGGCCGACTCCCTCCGGGCCCGTCTCCGGGACCCGGAGATCCGGGCCCGGCTGAAGGCCGAGGTCCGGGGGGGCGGCTCCCCGGGGTGGTGGAACATCGTGGAGGCCTCCGGCGGGTGGGAGAACATCGTGCTGGTGAATGCCCGGAATCCGGAGAACGCCCGATTCGAGGGCCGCACCCTGGCGGAAATCGCCGAGGCCGCGGGGAAGGATCCCGAGGACGCGGCATGGGACCTGGTGCTGGAGGGGGAGGGCCGGGTCATGGCCATCTACCACATGATGACGGAGGCGGACGTGGAGCTGGCGCTCCAGCAGCGCTGGGTCAGCGTGGGAAGCGATGCGGGCGCCGCCGTGGACCCGGGGGCCACCGACGGCCTGGGGCTCCCCCACCCCCGGAGCTACGGGACCTTCCCCCGGATCCTGGCCCGCTACGTCCGGGACCGGGGGACCCTGGAACTGGAGGACGCCGTCCGGAAGATGACCTCCTGGCCCGCCACCCGCATGCGGCTGGAGGGACGGGGGCTGATCCGGGAGGGGATGTGGGCGGACCTGGTGATCTTCGACCTGGACCGGGTCCAGGACCGGGCCACCTACGAAGAACCCACCCGCTTCCCCGAGGGGATCGACCTGGTGGTGGTGAATGGCCAGGTGGTCCTGGACGAGGACGGAACGCATACCGGAGCGCGTCCCGGACGGGTGCTCTACGGTCCCGGCCGCACCCCGCCAGACGGACGGCCGGAGGGCGGGGGGTGATGGGCGGCCGACCCCGGGGTGCCGTCAGGCCCAGCCCCGCCACGCCTCCTCGGCCGGCCCCACCGTGAGGCGATTCCCCGCCCGGATCAGGGGGGTCCGGAGGAGGAGCGGATCCTCCAGCAGGAGCTCCAGGATCCGGCCCTCGGAGAGGTGGGCGACGTGGAGGCCCCGGTCCCTGAATCGCCTGGAGTCCCGGTCGAGGAGCGCCTCCACCCCGAACCGCTGGTGGAAGCGCCGGAGCTCACCGGGAGAGGCCCCCTTCTCCTTCAGGTCCACGAAGTGGATCCGGATCCGCCGCTCCTTGAAAAAGCGTTGCGCCTTCCGGGTGTCGGCGCATTTCGCCGTTCCGAAGATCTGGACCTGGTCCACCTTCTCCGTCACGGCGCTCCCACCCATTCCCGGGTGAGGGCGCGGAGGCGCTCCCGGGCCTCGGGGTCGTAGGCCTGATCGTGGGCCCGCGCCGGGGTCGTCCCGTTGAAGTACTGTCCGCTCTCCAACCCCTGGGCGGTGATGAGGTGGACCAGGGCCTCCCGCCCCTCGTCCACCGAGGTCCGGGCCTGGGCCCCCCGGGACAGGACCATCCCGGTGTCCATCATGGTGGCGGGGTGGAGGGCCAGCGCCAGGATGGGCTCTCCCTCCAGCTCCTCCGCCAGATCGAAGGTGTGGAAGATCTGGGCGAGCTTGCTCTGGGCGTATCCGCGTCCGTCACTGTAGTCCTCGTCCATCCTCACGTCATCGAAGTCGATGGGGCGCTGGGCCACCGACGAGACATGGATGATGCGAGCCGGTCGGTCCGGGGTTGCGGCGGCCCGGACCAGGGGCAGGAGCTCGTGGGTGAGGAGGACGTGGGCGAGGTAGTTCACCTGGAAGTGGAGCTCGTGCCCGTCCTCCGACAGGACGCGCCCTGCCTCGGGCTCCAGCCAGATCCCCGCGTTGTTCACCAGGACGTGGAGGCGAGCGTGGCCGTCCCGGATGGTCCGGGCCAAGGCCCGCACCTCGTCCAGGGAGGCCAGGTCCGCGGCGTGGAATTCCGCGCTTCCCGCTCCCTGCTCCTGGATGGCCTCCACCACCTCCCTTCCCCGGTCCTCGCTGCGTCCGTGGACGATGACGTGGGCGCCGCCGGAGGCCATCTCCAGGGCCACCTCCCGTCCCAGGCCCCCGGTGGAGCCGGTGATGAGGATCACAGGTCGCTCCGAGGCGACCTCCCCGCCGCCCGGCTCCGACGGCCCAGCCTCCGTCCCCCCGGCTCCCGGGATTTCGGCGGAGCCTGGCTCTCCCGCCTCCCCGGTCCCCCCGCAGGCCGCCAGCGCCAGGACGGTGGCCAGGGCCAGACCTCCCCCCTTCGCCCGCCTGGCGGCGCCCCCCCACGAACCCGCGCTCCCCATGGCTCGCATCGTACTCCTCCTCCTGGATTCGGTGGCTTCTCTCCGGCCGGGCCGATCC
>JBJHCB010000126.1:0-7220 GCA_050485805.1 Gemmatimonadota bacterium
TCCCGGAGGGCCAGCTCCTCGGGGGGGAAGTCCCGAAATCCGCGTAACGCCTTGAATTTCTGAGCTTTCGACATAGGCGAATCTACCCGGACCGGGGAGCCGGGGGCAAGGCTTCGGCGGGGATCCGATCCAGGGCCCGAAGGACGTCCCCCACCACCGGGAAGGACCCCGTCGCCACCACCGTTCCGCCCCCCGCCGTCCGCTCCCGGGCTGCCGCCAGGGCCGCCTCCAGGGCGCCTCCGCCGGGGACCTCCGTCCGGTGGCGCAGCTCCGGGGGGAGCGAGGCCAGGACCTCCTCGGGGCTCCAGCGGCGCCCGGGGGGAGCGGAGGGAGGGACCACCAGGAGGATCCGGTCCAGGGCCGTCCCCAGGTGGACCAGCATCTCCCGCCAGGCCTTGTCCGCCAGGATCCCCACGACCCCCACCCGGGGCCCCTCCAGGGGGAGATCGGCCAGGGTTTCCACCAGCGAGGCCACCCCGGCGGGGTTGTGGGCCACGTCCAGGACCCACCGCCGGGGCGGGTCCGCCTCCACCTGCATCCGTCCGGGGATCCGGGCCCGGGCCACCCCCTCCACCACGGCCCGCCGGGAGGGGAGGAACCGGGGGGGGAGGGCCTCCAGGGCACGCACCGCCAGGGCCACGTTCCGGAGCTGATGCCGCCCCACCAGGGGCGAGCGGAGGGCCAGGGTCCCCCACCTCCGGGTCCGGAGCTCCAGCTCGATCCCCTCCAGGGAGACCCTCCCGGGCGGGGGAAGGATCCGGAACATGGGGGCCCCCCGGGCCGCCGCCTCCTCCACCAGGACCCGGAGGGCCTCGGGGTCGTCCGTGCCGGTGAAGGCCGGGACACCGGGCTTCAGGATCCCGGCCTTCTCCCGGGCGATGTCCGCCAGGGTGGGACCCAGCATCGCCTGGTGCTCCAGGGTGACGTTGGTCACCGCGGTGAGGATGGGCTCCACCACGTTGGTGGCGTCCAGCCGGCCTCCCATGCCCACCTCCAGGATCGCCATGTCCACCTCCTCCCGGTGGAAGGCCAGGAGGGAGAGGGCGGTGAAGGCTTCGAAGGGGGAGGGGGCGAGCTTCACCAGGTGGGAGCGGAGCTCACCGGCCAGCTCCTCCAGGAACTCGTCGGGGAGGGGCACCCCGTCCACCAGGATCCGCTCCCGGAAGGAGAGGAGGGGGGGGGAGGTGTAGAGGCCCACCCGGAACCCCGCCTCCTGCAGGACCGTGGCCCAGATCCGGGCCACCGACCCCTTCCCGTTCGTCCCCCCCACGTGGAGGATGGGAAGGCCCCGGTGGGGGCTCCCCACCCGGATGAGGAGGCGTTCCGTCCGATCCAGCCCCCAGCGGACCTGGTCGGGAAGGAGCGGAAAGAGTCGGGCCGCCAGCGGATCTCCCGTCAGCGGCCCGCGAAGTCCGGCCGGGGGGACGCCCCCCGCCCCGGACGGGATCACTCCTCCGTGTCCCCTGGACTCCCGTCGGGAGCCACGAACATGTGGCGCAGGAGCCGGGCCACCGTGTCCTTCAGTTCCCTCCGGTCCACCACCCGGTCCACCATCCCGTGCTCCAGGAGGAACTCGGCCCGCTGGAAGCCGTCGGGGAGCTCCTGCTTGATGGTCTCCTCGATGACCCGGGGACCCGCAAATCCCACCAGCGCCGCCGGCTCCGCCAGGTTCACGTCCCCCAGCATGGCGAAGGAAGCGGTGACCCCGCCGGTGGTGGGATCGGTGAGGATGGAGAAGAAGGGGATCCCCTCCTCGTGGAGGCGGGCCAGGACCGCCGAGGTCTTGGCCATCTGCATGAGGGAATAGATCCCCTCCATCATGCGGGCGCCGCCGGAGGCACTCACCACCAGGAGGGGACGACGCTCCTCCAGGGCCAGGCGCCCCGCCCGGGCGATCTTCTCCCCCACCACGGACCCCATGGACCCCCCGATGAAGGCGAAGTCCATGACGGCCAGGGCCACCGGGATCCCCTCCATCGCGCCCTTCCCCGTCACCACCGCATCCCCCCGGCCCGTCTTCCGCTCCGCCGCCTCGAGGCGCTCGTGGTAGGGCTTCAGGTCGGTGAACTCCAAGGGGTCGGCGCTCCGGAGTCCCGCGTCCGTCTCCTCGAAGCTCCCCTCGTCCAGCAGGAGTTCCACGTAGTCCATCGCACCGATGCGCATGTGGTGCCCGCACTCGGGGCAGACGTGGAGGTTCTGGGACAGCTTCTCCTGGTAGAGGATCGCCCCGCACCCCGCGCACTTCGCGAAGACGTCGGTGGCCAGATCCCGCTTGTCCTCGGAGGTGAGGGGTTTCTTCTGCTTCCGGAACCAGGTCATGGGTCTCCCGTGGTTCTCACCGCTAGTCGTCCTGGACCATACGCACCGCCAGTCCGGTCATGACCCAGCAGGTGAGGAGGAAGGTCCCTCCGTAGCTCACGAACGGGAGGGGGATGCCGGTGATGGGGACGAGCCCGATGGTCATCCCGACATTGATGAAGACATGGATCAGCCAAGCTCCGAAGATACCGAACAGGACCAGGCCGGCAAAGGGATCTGCGGTCCCTTCCGCCAGCCGGACGATGCGCCAGAGGAGGGCCGCGAAGAGAAGGACGGTGAGCGCCGACCCCACGAAGCCCAGCTCCTCGCCGATGACGCTGAAGATGAAATCGGTGTGCTGTTCGGGAAGGAAGTCCAGTCGCTTCTGGGTCCCCTGGGTGAAGCCCTTTCCCAGGAATCCCCCGCTCCCGATGGCCACCTTGGACTGGATCAGGTTCCACCCGGCCCCCCGGGGGTCCATCCCGGGATCCAGGAAGACCAGGAGGCGGTTGCGCTGGTAGTCGGCCAGGGAGTTCCAGACGGGGAGGGCCACCGTCCCCGCCGCCAGGTTGGCCAGGACCACCCCCACCGACTCCGCCAGGTAGAGCCGGTACCGGAGGAGGTAGACCACCACACCCAGCCCGATGAAGTAGATGGACCAGACCCGGGTGTCGAAGGCCAGGATCAGGGCCAGCCCGGGGCTCGCCGCCAGGAAGAGGTGGAAGAGGGGCGCGCCGGCCCAGAAGAGGACCGCGAAGTAGATCCCCACGAAGGCCAGGGCCGTCCCCAGGTCCGGCTGGAGCACCACCAGCCCCAGGGGGAGCCCCACCAGGAGGCCCGGGAGCACGAAGTCCCGGAGACGGGTGGGGGGGTCGGGTCGACTGGACACCAGGCGCGCCAGCCCCAGGACGGCGGCGATCTTGGCGAACTCCGAGGGCTGGAACCGCATGGGGCCCACCTGGATCCATCGCCCCACGCTCTCCGCCGGCCCCGCCCCGGTGCCCACCACCAGGGCTGTGGCCAGGAGGAGGACACCCAGGATGTACGCCGGCGCGGCCCCCCACTCCACCCACCGCACCGGGACCCGGGACACCACCGTGAAGGCCACCAGGGAGAGGGCCAGCCAGAGGAGCTGCCGCCTCCACGCCACCTGCACCACCGGGCTGGGGACGTTCAGCACCCCCGCCGAGTAGATCATGGCCACCCCGAACAGGGAGAGGGCCAGGGCCAGTCCCACCAGGACCGGATCCCCGGCCCACCGACGGAAGAGGGTCATTCCCTCTCGCTGCCCTCCACCGCTCCCTCCAGCACCACCGGAGCCTCGGGATCGGGGGTGGCCTGGACGGGGGGCGGCGCCCAGCGGGCCCAGGGGGCCGGGACCCCCGCCCTCAAGTGCTCACCCAGGGTCTGGAGGGTGTCCACCTCCATCCCGTATTTCCGCCGGAGGTGGAAGTCGGCGGCCTTGGCGGCGATGGGGGCCGCCATGGAGGACCCCGACCGGCCCTCCTCCACCAGGACCACCATCACGATCTCCGGCGCTCCGCCCCACGGACCCGCCATCCCCACGAACCAGGCGTGGGGCGGGCGCTCCCCCGTGGGATCGTGCTGGCCCGTCCCCGTCTTCCCGATGAGGTCCCAGTGCTCCAGCGAGGAGAGGAAGGCGGTCCCTCCTGCCGAGGTCACCTGCCGGAGCCCCTGGAGAAGGGCGTCGGTGGAGGCCCGGGTGAGGTCCATGCTCCAGGCCGAGGGGAGCTCGACCCCTTCCGCCGCCTGGAGGAGGCGGGGGGCGGGGGCGTCCCCTCCCCGGGCCAGCCCCAGGTAGAACTGGGCCATCTTGAGGGGGGTCTGGTCGTTGGGTCCCTGGCCGATGGCCAGCGCCATCACCTCGTTCTCGAAGGGCCGGTATCCGAAGCGCCGCTCCCAGAAGGCCAGGCTCTCGGGGAACACCCCCTCCGATTCCTGGGGAAGGTCCACCCCGCATCCTTCCCCGAAGCCCAGGCGCGACCCCTCGTCCACCAACCGCTCCAGTCCGATGCGGAGCCCCAGCTGGTAGAAGTAGACGTTGCAGGAGTGGGCGATGGCTCCGGCCAGGTCCTGGTGGCCGTGGCCGCTGGGGTTCCAGCACCGCCGGACCACGTTGCCGTACTGGTAGGAGCCGTAGCAGGGGGTGGGCATCCGCTCGTCGGGGCCCACCACGCCCAACTCCAGGCCGATGGCGGCGGTGGCCAGCTTCCAGGTGGAGGCCGGGGGATAGCGCCCCACCGCGGCGCGGTTGAAGAGGGGGCGGTCGGGATCCGTGTTCAGGCCCTCCCACCGGTCCCGCGAGATCCCCCCCACGAAGTCGGAGGGATTGAAGGAAGGCGCGGAGTAGAGGGCCAGGATCCCCCCGTCCTCCACGTTCAGCGCCACCACCGCGCCCCGGAGGGTATCGGGGAAGATGTCGTGGATGAAGTGCTGGAGCTCCAGATCCAGGTGCAGGTGGAGGTCCTCCCCGGGGAGGGCGGACACCGCCGCGTACCCCTCGAAGGACCCCACCACCCGCCCCACCGCGTCCACCTCCACGTACCGGATCCCCTGGGAGCCCTGCAGCGACTCCTCGTACTGCCGCTCGAGCCCGTCCTTCCCCACGATCATCCCCTGCTCGTATCCCGCGAAGCGGGGGCTTTCGAGCTCGGCGGCGGACACCTCCCCCACGTAGCCCAGGACGTGGCCCAGCGACTCCCCCCCGATGTAGCGGCGGCGGGGGCGGGTCTCCAGGAAGAGCCCCGGGAAGGAGGGCCGGAGCTCCTCCAGCGCGGCCACCTCGTCGAAGTCCAGGTTGAGCTTCACCAGGAGGGGGAGACGACGGTTGGTCCGGAAGACCTCCACCAGGGCCTCCACCCGCTCGTCGGAGAGGTCCAGGATGGGCTGGAGGCGGCCCAGGGTGGCGGCGATGGAATCCACCGGTGCGGGGAAGAGGGAGACGGAGTAGGCCGGGACGTTGTCCGCGATGATCCGGCCGTTCCGGTCGAAGAGGGTCCCCCGGGGGGCCGCCAGGGGGAGGACCCGGAGCCGGTTCGAGTCGGACTGGAGAGCCCACGCCGTCCCCCGCACCACCTGGGCCCGGAAGAAGGAGATGATGAGGACCCCCATCAGGACGGCCAGGATCACCGCCGCCCCGCGGGCCCGACTCCTCCGCTGGTTGGGATGCGCTGTCTTCATGGTCCCTCGGGGGTTCCAGGGGTGGCGACCGGGGGGCGGGGAGGCGAGTTCCTCATTGCACCGGCTCCCGCCACGCCCCCGTCATGAGGAGAATAAGCACTCCCACCCCTGCAGCGTAGAGGGCACCCACCGGCCCCTGGATGGCCAGGACCTCCACCGCGGGTCCCCGCACCGCCTCCCCCGCCAGGATCCAGTGGAGGGCGACCCGGAGCCAGGTGCCCAGGGCCAGGTAGGAGAAGAGGAAGACCAGGGATTCGCCCAGGAAGAGATCCCGGGAGCGGGCCCCGGCAATCCCCACCAGGGTCAGGGCCAGGGTGTTCGCCCCGAACGCCAGGATGGAGAAGGCGTCTTCCATGAGGCCCAGGCCGAAGCCCACCCCTGCGGCCGTTCCCGTCCGCACCTCCCGGGCCACCAGGAGGAGCCCCACCGTGAGGAGGTCGGGGGCCCATCCCCCGATCCCGAACCCCACGTGGAGGAAGAAGTGGATCACGGGGAGAAGGAGGACCACCCCCCAGAAGAGGATTCCCCCCCTCACGGGCTCCCCCCAGGCGGCCCTTCGGGCACGTCCTCCCCCTCGGGCGTCTCCTCGCCCTCGGGCACCTCCTCGCCCTCGGGCACCTCCTCGCCCTCGGGCACCTCCTCGCCCTCCCCTTCCCCGGCCTCGTCCTCCGCGTCCGGCTCCTCCTGATGCCACAGGTGGGTGAGCTCGGAGAGGGGCCGTCCCTCGTCTCCGGTGATCACCAGGGCGTGGGTGACGCTTCCCGGCCGCACCCCGGGGAGGATCCAGTAGGCCCGCCGCCACCCCGCCTCGGCCTCGGCCAGCGAGAACACCGTGCCCAGGGGAATGCCGCGGGGGTATACGGTTCCCATCCCCGAGGTGACCACGGGGGTGCCCTCCTCCAGCGGGGTGTGGAAGGGAATCCCGTTCAGGAGGAGGCGATCCTCCTCCCGGAAGGCCCCGGCCCGGGGCTCCACGATCCCGAAGTGCTCCCCGTCCACCGTCATGACGCTCACCCGAAAGTCCGGATGGGTCCAGTCCATGGCCAGGGCGGTCCGGGGACCCACCTCCCGGACGATCCCCACCAGCCCCTCGGCCACCACCACCGGGTCGTTCACCGCCACCCCGTCATCCGAGCCCACATCCAGGAGGAACATGCTCTCCGAGCCCCGGGTCCCGGGGCGGAGCGCGGAGGCGGACACGAAGGCGGGGCCGGCCTGCTCCCGGAGCTCCAGGAGGGCCCGGAGCCTGCGGTTCTCCTCCCGGATGGGCTCCTGGATGGACAGGACGGCCACCGTGGAGTCGAGCCGGGCCTGGAGCTCGGAGATCTCCGCCGCCCGAACCCGGGTCTGGCGGATGGATTCCTGGGTGACGATGAAGGGCGACAGGACCGACGCCCGGAGCACCGTGGAGATCCACTGCTGCGCCGGCAGGGGGAGCAGCATGAGGGCCGTGGCCACCACGATGAAGCTCAGGGAGAGCCGCACCTCGCGGCGCCGGCGCGCTCCGGCGACCTCATCATCGAAGGAGGACATGCCCTGGGGGACTCCCCGTCGGTTCCGGGATCAGGGGAGGATCAGGTGACCAGCACTCCCCGGTACTTGGTGACGTCGTCCAGGATCCGGCCGGCTCCCCGGACCACGCAGGTGAGGGGCTCCTCGTCCACATGGATGGGGAGGTTGGTCTCCTCGGTGAGGAGGCGATCCAGCCCCCGGATCATGGC
>JBJHCB010000127.1:0-7170 GCA_050485805.1 Gemmatimonadota bacterium
CTGCCAGGCCGCCCGGGAAGCCCTGGCGGCCGGGGCCTGGGGAGAGGCCATGTCCCGCGCGGAGCGCTGCGCCGGGCTCAGCCGGGCCGTCCTGGCCCGTCTGGCCGCCGGGCTCGTGGACGAGGGCGACCTGGCCGACCGGGTGGAGGGGGTGCTGGCCCACGCCGCGGCCCTCCTGGAACGGGCCCGCTCCATGGCGGGGCCCTCCCCGGATCCAGCGGTCGGGACGCTCCTGGGGGAGGCGGAGAGCCTCCTCACCCGGGCCCGGTCCGCCCTGGGGGACGGTCGCTACCGCGAGGCCCTCCGGTACGGCCAGGAGTCCGCCGCCCGCTCCCTCCGTGCCCTCCGGTACCTGCAGGCCGCCCCAGGGGGCGACCCCATGGAGCTCCGGGCCACGGCGGCGGTGGAGGCGGCCCAGGCACTCCTGGCCCGGGTGGTGGCGGTCCTGCCGGGGGACTCCCCACCCGCCCTGAGGGCCGCCGCCGCCCAGGCGACGACCCTGGTGGGAGAGGCGGAGTCGGCCCTCCGGGCCGGGGACTGGCGTCTCGCGCTGGCCCGGGCCAGGGAGGCCTCGGCCCTCCTCATGCGGATCCTCCAGGCATTGGGCTGACGGGAGAACGGAGGGGCTCAAGGGGAGAGGGAGGGGACGCCCACGGCCATCCCCTCCCTCCCCCCTCCCTGTGCTCCGTGGGGGCGTTTCGGTAGGTTTCGTCCAGGGGAAGACGATCCCGAGCGTCGGCCCCTCCGGGCCACCGCCCACCCCCGGGAACCGCTCCTCCCGATCCACTCTCCCGCCATGACTCCCGACCCCAGCGACTTCTCTCCCAACGGCGACATCCACGGGTCCCCCGATGCGTCCCTGGGAGGGTACTTCCGGGAGCATGAGCGGCCGCCGGCCTTCCAGGGAGCGGACGGGGAGCCCTATACCGTCTCCCCCGAGGCGGAGAAGACCCCGGACCTCCGGGCCCCATGGGAGGGTTACCTGGTCTTCCCCCGGTGGGCGTCCACCGGGTTGGGGGTCCTGGGGCACGTGGAGACCCCCACCCTGGTGCGGGGTCGGAGCCGGGACGAGGTGCTCCGGGCCCTGGGTCAGCTCCCCCTGGTGCAGGTGAAGCTCCTCCTGGACGACGCCCTCCGCAGAACGGAGAAGGAGACGGAGGAAGGGGAGGGGAAGGGAGCCACCGACCCCGGCGGCGGGTCCCCTGGAGGCTCCCCGTGACCTCCGCGCTCCTCCGCAGGGGCTTCCTGGAGGTGGCGGAGTCCTCGGGGGTTCGGACCCTCCTCACCGGAACACCCCTCACCCGGGCCATGAGCCGGCGCTTCGTCGCCGGCGAGGGGACCCAGGAGCTGGTGGAGGCCGCCCGCGCGGCAGCCGGGGAGGGACTGGCCACCGCGGCCAACTACCTGGGGGAAGCGGTCCGCTCCCCGGAGGACGCCCGCTCCGCCGCGGAGACCTACCTGCGTCTCATCGATGCCCTGGGAGACCTGGGTCCGGACGGGTACGCCTCCGTGAAGTTCACCCAGATGGGACAGGACGTGTCCGACTCCTTCCTGGAGGAGAACCTGACCCCTGTGCTGGAGCGGGCCCGGGACCGGGGGGTGTTCCTCCGCTTCGACATGGAGTCCTCCGCCTACACCGCTCGCACGCTGGAGGCCTTCGAAGCCCTGCGGAAGAAGGGGTGGGACCGGATCGGCGTGGTGCTCCAGGCCTACCTGAAGCGCACCGCCGGAGATGTCCGGCGGATGATCGACCTGGGTGCCCCGGTCCGCCTCTGCAAGGGGGCCTACGCCGAAGCGCCCGAGGTGGCCTACCAGGAGATGGCGCGCATCCGCCGGAATTTCATGGAGCTGGCGGAGTGGCTCCTGGAAGGAGGGGTCCACCCCGCCATCGCCACCCACGATGAGATCCTCATCGACCACGTCCGGGACTTCACCGCCCACCGGGGAATCCCCCCGGACCGGTTCGAGTTCCAGCTCCTCTACGGGGTCCGGAGGGATCTCCAGCAGGAACTGGTGGGGAAGGGCTATCGGGTCCGGGTCTACATTCCCTTCGGCGACCAGTGGTACCCCTACCTCATGCGGCGCCTGGCGGAGCGGCCGGAGAACGTGGCCTTCATGGTGGGGAGCGTGGTGAAGGAGTCCCCCCTGGGCTTCCTGTGGCGCCGACGGTGACCATGGCGTCCCCCTTCCTCCGGGTCACCGAGATCTTCCACTCCATCCAGGGGGAGTCCACCTGGGCGGGGGTCCCCTGCACCTTCGTCCGCCTGACGGGCTGCCCCCTTCGGTGCACCTGGTGCGACACCACGTACTCGTTCCACGGCGGGGAGCGCATGGAGGTGGAGGCCATCGTGGCGCGGGTGAAGGAGATCGATTGCCCGGTGGTGGAGTTGACCGGGGGCGAGCCCCTGGCCCACCGCAACGCCTTCCTCCTGGCCGACCGCCTCGTGGGAGAGGGGTTCACGGTCCTGGTGGAGACGTCGGGCTCGGAGGACGTCTCTCCCCTGGACCCCCGGGTCCACGTCATCATGGACCTCAAGTGCCCGGGGTCGGGGGAATCCCACCGGAACCGATGGGAGAACCTGGCGCACCTGGACGGCGGGGACGAGGTCAAGTTCGTGGTGAAGGACCGGACGGACTACGAGTGGGCCCGGGAGGTGATCCGGGAGCGGGGGCTCGACCGCCGGGTCGGGGAGGGGACCCTTCGCGCCCTCCTGGTCTCTCCGGTCTGGGGGGAGGAGGGTCCGGAGCTGGAGGATCTGGCCCGCTGGATCCTGGAGGACGGCCTCCCGGTCCGCTTCCAGACCCAGCTCCACAAGCACATCTGGGGCGCGGAGCGGAAGGGGGTCTGACCACTCACCATGACCCCCCTCACCCGGATCCGTCCCCTCCTGGACCCCTACCGCGGGGCCCAGGACGATCCCGACCCCCTTCCCGGGGGGTGGCTGGCATCAGTGGCCGTGGTCCTCCGCACCCCGGTGACCGGAACGGACCCGGAACTCCTCCTCATCCGCCGGAGCCAGGTGGAGGGCGATCCCTGGTCCGGTCACATGGCGTTTCCCGGTGGGCGGAAGGACGCCGTGGACGCCTCCCTCCTGGACACCGCCATCCGGGAAACCCACGAGGAGGTGGCCCTCCCCCTGGATCGCGTCGGAGAGCCGCTGGGGCGCCTTGCCCGGGTCCGTCCCCAGAGCACCCACCTCCCGGCCTTCACCGTGGTCCCCTTCGTCTTCCGGGTCACCGGGACGGTGCAGGCCCGGGTGGCTTCACCGGAGGTGGCGGAGGTGCACTGGGTCTCCCTCCGGCACCTGCAGGACCCCGTGAACCAGCGGACCTACCGATACCGCAGCGCCGAAGGCCCCATCTTCCCCTTTCCCTCCATCGACGTGGCGGGGCGGGAGGTCTGGGGCCTCACCCACCGGATCCTGGCGGACCTCTTCCAGCGCCTGGGCTGAGCCCGCACCCCGGGGGGTCGGCACCGGCCCCCGGAGCTTCGTCCGATCTCCCTTCATCGACAGGGGGCGCGGTGGGGGAAGCGGAGGAGGAAGGGTCGGGGGAGGACGCTCTGTTCGCGAACCTCGCAGGAGGACTGCCGATGTACCGCAATCTGTTCCTGACCATCGAAATCAACCTGATTTTCTGGATCATCGCGGCGTTCCGCACCAACTGGGATCCATGGATCGTGGTTGGCCTGGCGGTTGCCGCGGTGCTTCAGCATTGGGCCTACTACTCCCTCGTCAAGAAGGGGAAGGACCGGAAGGAGGAGGCGATGATGGGCGGGGGCGCGGCGGGGTGAGGCGGCCTTGAGGACGTGAAGAAGGGGTACCCTCGGGCACGCCAGGTGCCGCCTCGGTTTCCGGCTCCCGAGCCGGGCCACGACCACGGCTCATCCCTCCAGCTCCGTCCGCTCCACCCGGATCCCCCGCCGGGCCAGACCCTCGATGAAGGCCGTGGGATCCACGGTCTCGTCGGGGGTCCGGACACCCACCTCCCGGATCTCCCCCCGGCACTGCATCACCGCGGTGAGGGCCAGGGAGAATCCCGTGACCCGCATCATGGCCGTGATCCCCGTCTCGGGGTCGTAGCGGTCCACCAGGTCGTACCGGAGCCCGGCCGGGGAGCCGCTCCGCTCTCCCCGCACCTCCACCCGGAGGACCGCCAGGTCCGGGGATCCCGGCTTCCGGAGGCGGGGGGTGACCAGCTGGATGAAGAAGCGGCGGGGGGAGATCTCCGCCCCATCCACCTGCACGGGGTCGGGTTCCAGAAGACCCAGCTCCCGGATCCCCCGCATGAGGTCGGCGTGCCCCGGATACCGGAGGGTCTTGTACTCCATGGTCCGGATCGACCCCCGGTACCGATGAGGCATGGTGGAGACCCCCCCGGCGGTGTAGAAGGCCTCCAGCGTCCCCAGGGGCTCCGGGAACTCCAGCGTCTCCAGCCCATCCAGCGCCTTCACCTCCCGGGGCTCGCCGTCGGCCAGGACCAGGCCCGGGGTGGTGTAGTAGTCCAGCACCCCCTCCAGGGAGTAGACGATCTGGTAGTTGAGGGGAGGCTCGGGGTGCTCCGGAAGCCCTCCCACCCACATCCGGACGGAGTCGGTGCGGTCCAGGGCGTCGATCCCCGCCTGGGCCAGGATGTTCACCATCCCCGGGGCCAGGCCGCAGTCGGGGATGACGCTCACCCCCCGCTCCCGGGCCAGGCCGTCCAGCTCCCGCTGGGCCTCCACGATCCTGGTGTTCCCTCCCAGGTCCGCGAAGTGGACGCCCGCCTCGACGGCCAGGCGGGCCATCTCCAGGTTGAAGTAGTAGGGGAGGGCGCAGACCACGGCGTCCATCCCCTCCACGAGGGGGCGCACCGCATCGGGATCCCGTGCATCCGCCGCCTCCAGGCGGAGTCCCCTCCCCACCCGGGAGGCCAGGAAGGCCGGCAGGTCCACCCCCGGCCGATCCGCCACCACCACCTCCTCCACCCCCGGCGTCCGCAGGAGGTCCCACGCCGCCGCCGACCCCTGGGCGCCGCCGCCCAGTACCAGGATTCGCATCGATTCCCGCTCCCCTTCGTGTCCGTTCCGACCGTCGGTGCTCCCGCCCGGCCCCTCTCCGTTTCCTACGACCCGAACAGATCGCCCTGGGGGCGACCGTCCGGGGAGTCCTCCGAGTCCTCTGCGACCCCCTCCGAGGGGTCGCCGGGTCCGACCGCATCCGCCGGGTCCGGTGCGCCCGGGGCAGGGTCCTGTGCGCCCGGGGCAGGGGGGGCGTCGGGGGCCTCCGGGGGGGTCGGGGTCCCACCCGACTCGCCCAGCGCCCGGGTCACCTCCACCACCCGGTCCCCCGAGGCCAGCTTCAGGAGTCGGGAACCCCGGGTCCGCCGCCCCTGCTCCGGCGCCTCCGAGCAGGGCACCCGGGTCACCGCCCCTCCCGCCGTGATGAGGGTGACCTCGTCCCCTCCCAGGACCTCCAGCGCCCCCACCACCGGTCCCACGTCGCCGGAGCCGGTGGTGGCGATGGTGCCGAGCCCCCCCCGCTTCTGCAGGGGGAACTCCGTGAGGGGGGTACGCTTCCCCCAGCCCGCCTCGGTGACGGTGAGGACCTGGGCGTCCCGACGCACCAGGATGAGACCCACCACCCGATCCCCGCCCCTCAGGTCGATCCCCTTCACCCCCTGGGCCGTGCGACCGAAGGTGGAGATCTCCTTCTCCTCGAAGCGGATGGCTCGCCCCTCCCGGGTCAGGAGCATGATCTCGGCCCGCCCATCCGACACCGACACGTCCAGGATCCGGTCCCCCTCCTTCACCCCGGCCGCGATGATCCCTCCGGCGCGGGGGTTCGAGAACTCCTTCAGGGGAGTCCTCTTCATGACCCCCCCCTCCGAGAGGAAGAGGAGGGCCTGCTCCTCGTCCTCCAGCTCCTCCACCGGGAGAAGGGCCACGATCCGGTCCTCCCGCTCCCCACCGGTGAGGGCATAGACGGACTGGCCCCGGGAGGCACGGGAGGCCTCCGGCACGTCCAGGACCGACAGGAAGTGGCAGTGCCCCCCGGCGGTGAAGGCCAGGAGCCAGCCGGCGGTGCGGGCGGTGAAGACCCGCTCCAGCCAGTCGTCCTCGTAGTTCTCCATCCCCGCCAGGGGTTTCCCCGAGGCCACCCGTCGCCGGTAGAGATGCATGGGGATCCGCTTCACGAACCCCTGGTGGGAGACGGTGATGACCACGGCCTCGTCGGCCACCGCGTCCTCCACCGGGGCCACATGCTCCTGGGCATCCTCCAGGATCCGGGTGCGCCGGGCGTCGCCGAAGCGCTCCACCACCTGGTCCAGCTCCCTCAGGACCACCTCGAGCTGGGCCTCCTCCGAATCCAGGATCCGCCGGAGCTCGGCGATGAGCTCCTCCAGCTCCGCCAGGCGGTTCCGGAGCTCCTGCCCCTCCAGGGAGGTGAGCTTCCCCAGCCGCATGTTCAGGATGGCGTCGGCCTGGATGTCCGAGAGTCCGAACCGGTCCTGGAGGCGCCCCGACGCCTGGGGGCGGTCCCGGGATTCCCGGATGATCCGGATCACCTCGTCGATGTGGTCCAGGGCCGTGAGGAGCCCCTCCAGGACGTGGCGCTCCGCCTCCGCCTTCTCCAGGTCGTGGCGGGCCCGGCGCACCACCACCTCCATGCGGTGATCCCGGTAGCGCTCCAGCAGGGCCTTGAGACCGAACTCCCGGGGCTCCCCCTCGTCCAGCGCCAGCAGGATGGCGCCGAAGGTGGACTGGAGGTAGGTCCGGCGGTGGAGCATCTGGAGGGTCTTGGCCGCCTTCGCCCCCCGCTTGAGCTCGATGACCAGGCGGATCCCGTCCCGGTCGGTCTCGTCCCGGACGTCGGTGACGTCCTCCAGCTTCCCCTTCCGGGAGAGGTCCACGATCTGCTCGATGATCTTGGACTTGGAGACGCCGTAGGGGATCTCCGTCACCACCAACTGCTCCTTCCCCCCTCGGAGGGCCTCCTTCACGATCCGGGCCCGCATCACGATGCGGCCGCGCCCCGTCTCGTACATGTCCCGGATCCCATCCGCCCCCACGATGAAGGCACCGGTGGGGAAGTCCGGCCCCGGAAGGACCTCCATGAGGTCGTCCAGGGTGCAGTCGGGGTCCGCCGCCAGGACGTGGAAGGCCGCCGCCACCTCCCGGAGGTTGTGGGG
>JBJHCB010000128.1:0-4747 GCA_050485805.1 Gemmatimonadota bacterium
CACGGAGCCTGGCCCTCCTCGTTGCGGCTCCCGTGGTCCTCCTGGGGGTCACCCCGGAGGCCGTCCACGGTCAGGCCGGACCGGGAGGAGGGGGTGGCACCGCGGAGGACCTCCGTCCCATGACCTTCCTGGACGTCCAGCACCTCCGCTCCTGGGGCGCGCCCACCCCCAGCCCCGACGGCCGGCGGGTCCTCCACACCGTCACCACACCGGATTGGCAGGAGGACCGGAGCCAGACCGACCTCTACCTGGTCTCGGTGGAGGAGGGTGTGGAGAGCTCCCGGCGCCTCACCTTCACCGAGGAGGCGGATGAGACGTCGCCGGCCTGGGGTCCCGATGGACGGTGGTTCCTCTTCCTCTCCAACCGGGACGCGCCCTCCTCGGCGCCCCGGCGGAATCAGCTCTATCTCATGTACCCCGATGGCGGGGAGGCCCGGAAGGTCACCGACCAGGCCGACGGGGTCTCCACCTATGCCCTGAGTCCCGATGGGGAGTGGCTCGTCTTCCGTGCCGGCCCCTCCGGGAAGGAGCAGCTCCACCGGGTGGCCGTTTCGGCGCTGGAGACCCCCGGAGCCGCGGCTCCGAAGCCGGAGGCCATCACGGAGCAGCCCGCCGGCGTCCAGGTCTGGGAATGGGCCCCGGGAAGCGAAGCCCTCTACTTCATCGCCCCCGATTCCCTGGACACCCGGGACCGCCTTCGGCGGGACCAGGGCTTCACCGTGCGGATCCAGAACCAGGAGACCCCCCTCAGCGCCCTGTGGCGCCTGGAGCTCGACCCGGTCCGGGCCACCCGGGTGGCCGGGGACCCGGCGTGGTCCGTCACCCGGTTCTCCCTGTCGGAGGATGGCCGGTGGGTGGGCTTCGCCGCCGTGTCGTCGGAGCGGTATCGGAGGAACATCACCGAAGAGGGGCTCCACTCCGACCTCTGGCTCGTGGAGAGGTCCACGGACCGCCTGGAGCGTCTGACGGAGACCCACGAGGTGAGTCCGGGCGGACCCTTCTTCTCCCCCGACGGCCGATGGGTGGCCTTCACGGCCCCGGAGGAACTCGGCCGCTACACCATGGGGAACCGCCGCGTCCACCTCCGGTCCGTGGACGAACGGGGGGGAAGCTGGAGGGTCCTGGGCACGGGGTTCGACGGCCACCTGTCCGTGGACTTCTGGTCCGCGGGCGGGGACACCATCTACTTCAACGAGGGGATCCGGGCCACCCGCCAGCTCCTGGCGCTGGAGGTGTCGGGGGATGAGGTCCGGCAGGTGACCCGGGAGGAAGCGGCCCTCTCCGTCTCACGGGACCGGGACACGGGCCTCCTCATGGTGACCTACCAGGATCCCACCACGCCGTCCACCCTCTTCGCGGCCCCTTCCGTCCGGGCCCTGGAGGATCGATCGGAGTGGACCGCCCTCACCGACGTGAACCCCCAGGTCCGCGGCTTCGCCCTGGGGCGACAGGAGGAGATCACCTGGACCTCCTCCGGCGGGGTGGAGGTGGGCGGGGTCCTGACCCTTCCCGTGGGATGGAGGGAGGGCGAGCGCGTCCCCCTCATCGTGGCCATCCATGGGGGCCCGGCCTCCGCCGACGTCCTGGGGTTCAACGGGGGATACGGATCCCAGATCTACGCCGGCGCGGGCTACGCCGTGCTGAAGCCCAACTACCGGGGCTCCACCAACTACGGGGAGGCCTTCCGCACGGGGATCGTGGGGAATTACTTCCCTCCCGGCTACGAGGACATCATGGCCGGGGTGGATCACCTCATCGAGACGGGGATCGTGGACCCCGACCGGATGGGGGCGCTGGGGTGGAGCGCCGGGGGCCACTGGTCCAACTGGATCCTGGTGAACACGGACCGCTTCCGCGCCATCAGCTCCGGGGCGGGGACGTCCAACTGGATCTCCATGTACGCCCAGAGCGACGTGCAGCGGAACCGACAGTTCTACCTGGGGGACGAGCTCCCCTACCACGATTTCGACGCCTACTGGGAGCAGTCCCCCCTCCAGTACATCACCCGCGCCCGCACCCCCACCATGATCCATGTGGTGGAGGGGGATCCGCGGGTGCCGAGCCCCCAGTCGGTGGAGCTCCATATGGCGCTCCGACAGCTGGAGGTCCCGACGGAGCTCTTCCTCTATCCGGGGAGTACCCACGGGATCCCCGACGCCCGGAACCGCCTCCTGAAGTCGGTGAGCGAGATGGCGTGGATGGACCACTGGGTCCGGGGGATGGGAGAGGGGTTCGACTGGGACATGGTCCTCTCCACCCTGGAGGAAGCTCCCGACCCGCCCACCGCCCAGGAGGACGGGGATGGACAAGCGAGCCGGGACGGGGACGGTCCCTGAGGCGGGCTCCTTCCTCATCCCCCCCTGCGGCGGTTCAGTTCCCCCTCTCCAGCACCATCGCCCCGGTGGGGGGGAACTGCCCGGGTGCCATGAATATCCACACGCCGAGGGGATGGCCATCCGGGTGATGAGGGGGGTCCACGACGCCCTCGATAGGCATGCCCCTCCGTTCACCTGTACGGCCTTCAGGGCCCCCACCAGCTCCGCCGTTGGGGAATGTGTCGCTTCCGCACCCTCCCTCACGGGCCCCTCTCGCGAGCCGCTTGCCAGGCGGCAAGCGACTCCCTTGAAAGGAGTTCCAGCGCCGATTCCACCTCACGAATGGCAGAGACGACCCGGGAGAGGCGTTCCCGCTCCCTGTCATCGAGGGGGCGATCCGGCGGGGCTGCCGACTCGAGGACGATGTGGAGTTGCCCGGAAAGCCGGTCCCTGAGCATGGCGCGGGCTTCCCGGAGCGCTCCGTCCCTGGCCCTCGCTTCCCGAAGGCGGCTGTAGGCCACCAGAGCCCCGCCGAGCGCCGCAACCAGGGACATCAGAACGACCGAGCTACGCCACCCGGTGCCGATCCCTCCCAGATGAGGTACGATGCCCGCACCGAGGATGGCGGGCAGCAGGACGGCGACCTCGAGGAAGTCGGGACGGTTTCCAACGGATCGTGGGGCCATGACGAGTCTGAGAGGGGGGCGGATGGATGGCGTTGTGAGGGGCCAGGTAGACGGTGAGGCGTCCCCGGCAGGGGAGGAGCGGGTGCCCCTGTCCCAGCTCCTCGGATCCCTCTCCCACGCCCTGGATCTGACGGAGGGACAGCCCCACGGCCACGCCGCCCGGACCTGTCTCATCGGGATGAGGATCGCGCGGGAGATGGGCCTCTCACGGGAACAGCTGTCCCACCTGTACTACGCCCTGATCCTTAAGGATGCCGGCTGCTCCAGCAACTCCCACGGGACCGCAGCCTTCTTCGGGACCGACGACCATGAGCTGAAGCGGAACCTGAAGACCGCCGACTGGACGCACCCTTGGCGCTCCGTTCTCTTCGCCCTCCGCAACGCAGGCGCCGGGCGCGGGTTCCCCTCGCGCCTTCGACAGATCGTCTCCATCGCCCGGGCGGAGGAAGGATCAGCGGGGGAGTTGATCCGCATTCGATGCGAGCGGGGGGCGCAGATCTGCCTCTCGCTGGGCTTTCCGCCGGCGACGGCGGAAGCGGTGCGGGGGCTGGACGAGCACTGGGATGGCCGGGGGGAGCCCGAGGGGCTGAAGGGCGAGGCCATTCCGCTGCTGGCCCGTGTCGTGTCCCTGGCCCAGACCGTGGAGGTGTTTGCCTCCCGGTTCGGCGCCGACGAGGCCCTGGAGATGGCCCGGCGCCGATCCGGCCGCTGGTTCGACCCGGCCCTTGTGAAGGTTCTGGAAGGCATCGCCTCGGACCGGGGCTGGTGGGCCCGAATCTACGGCGGTGAGGTCCTCCGCCGGTTGGCCGAAGAGGAGCCCGCCGAGCGGGTCCTGACCGTCGACCAGGACGGCGTGGACCGTGTCGCAGAGGCGTTTGCAGGCGTAGTGGACGCCAAGACCCCGTTCACCTTCCGTCACTCCACCCGGGTGGCACGTCTGGCCAGGGGGATGGGGGAGATCCTTTCCATGGGCGCTGAAGCCGCCCGGGGTCTCTATCGGGCCGGGCTTCTCCATGACATCGGAAAGCTCGGCATCTCGAACCGTATCCTGGACAAGGAGGGGCCCCTCACCCCGGAGGAGCGCACCGAGGTAAGACGTCATCCGGTGTTGAGTTGGACCATCCTGGCGCAGGTGGAGGCCTTTGCACCCATCGCCCGGAACGCCAGCGTGCATCACGAGCGCCTGGACGGGGGAGGGTACCCCTGGGGCTACGGGGAAGCGGAGCTCACATTGGCGGACCGAATCCTGTGCGTGGCCGACATCTATGAGGCGTTGACCGCCTCGAGGCCCTACCGCGACGCCATGCCGGAGGATGAGGCGTTTAGGATCCTGGAAGACCTGGAGGGTGCGGCGCTGGACGGGAGGGTGGTGGACGCCCTGCGGGCCCTGGAGCCCGGAGACCGGATGCTCTGATGCGACTGTGAGTTCACGTGATCGCGCGGTGAGATGGGGCGGGTGCAGTCCGGGAGCAACTCCACCGGGGTGGCGTCATCTTTGGACGTTGGACACCGCATCCCGAACGAGAAAGGGAGTCCATGGGGCCGAAAACGAGGGGACCCTCCTGAACCTTGTGAACATGGCCGGGAGATCGTGGAGCCGGGCGGGAGAGGCCCCTCAGGGGCCCTCCCCCCGGATCCGCACCGCCGCCATGCGGTCCCCCTCCTGGATGGCGTCCACCACTTCCATCCCCTCCACCACCTGCGCGAAGACGGTGTAGTCGTGGTCCAGGCGGAGGTTGGACACCA
>JBJHCB010000128.1:4757-7077 GCA_050485805.1 Gemmatimonadota bacterium
CCAGGTTCACGAAGATCTGCCCGTCCCCGGTGTCCCGCCCCCGGGTGGAGATCCCCACCGTCCCCCGCCAGTGGCCGGGGAGGCCCAGCTCGTCCCGGGTGTACGCGCCGTGTCCGGCGTACTCGTTGGCCCCCGGGCTTCCGCCCTGCACCACGAAGTTGGGAACCACGCGGTGGAGGGTGAGCCCATCGAAGCGCCCCTCCCGGACCATGGCGAGGAACCGGGCGGCGTTGGTGGGGGCCTCGAAGGGAAGGAGGCCCAGGACGAACCGCGCCCCCGAGACCATCTCCACCTCCACCTCCAGGGTCTCCATGGCCCGGAGGGCGTCCACGTCGGGGAGGGGCAGGCCGGGACGGGGCTCCGGGGCCGGCGCCACCGAGGTTCCGGTCCAGTCCCCCAGGATCCGGGCCGCCTCCTCCGCCACCCGGGGATCGAAGTCCCGGAGGAAGGGCTCCACCCGGGGCGCGTCCTGGGGCCGACCCCAGGCGCCCACCTGACGGAGGAGGGGGTGCCGGGCGTCCCGGGACGTCATCTCCCCCTGGGCCGAGACCCGCTCCAGGGCATCCAGGAGGGCGGACGCCACCCCCTCCCGGGTGGGACCGTCCCGGGGACGGCTCCCCTCCCTTCCCTCGAGGTGTCGGGCCGTGGTCCGCAGGAGCATGGGGTCGTCCCGCTCCAGCTGGGCATGGAGGACCGGAAGGGGCACCCCTCCCGGGAGGTCGCCCAGCGCCTCCACCGCCGCTTCCCGGACGTTGGGATCGGGATCCTCCGCCAGCTCCAGGAGAACCCGTTCCCCCAGGACCCCCGCAACCCGGGCCCCATGGACCCGGACGAAGGGGTGGGGGTGCTCCAGGTAGCGGGGGAGGTGGTCCCGGGCCGCGTCAGGGTCCAGTCGGGCCAGGGCCCCCAGGGCCCGGGCAGGACGATGCCACCCGGTTTCCCCCTGGGCCGGGAGCGCTTCCGCTGTCCGGTCCAGGAAGGCGGGGACCCCGTCGGCCTCCGGGCAGGCCCCCGCCTGGAGGGAGCCCCCCAGGGCGTCCAGGGCCGCCAGGGCGACGTGGTCGGAGGAGTCCCGGGCCGCGGCCAGGAGCCGGACGCACCCGCCGCCGGCTCGCCGTAGCCGGGCCGTGCTCCGCACCCCCTCTACCCGGACCCGGTCCACGGAGTCCTCCAGCGCCCGGTCCAGGAGCGCGTCCAGGGAGGCGGCGGACGCCCCCCCCGGATCCCCCACCAGGGCGGCCGCCCCCTCCCGGCGAAGCTCGGCCTCCTCGTCCTGGAGCCAGGCCCGGGCCAGGTCGCCGGGGACATCGCCGGCCGCCCGCAGGGCCTGGGCCGCCCCCAGCCGGACCGCCCAGGCGGGGTGGTCCCGGGAGAGGGCCGCCAACCTCCCGGCAAGCGCGCCGAGGAGGGCGGACTCGTCGGGGTCGGGCCCGTCCCCGGCCCCGGAGGGGTCCGACCCGCCGCCTTCCCCCGAACCCGCCCCGCCGGCGCCTGCCGTTCGCCGGGCTGTCCGGGCCCGGTGGAGGAAGAGGGCCCCCCGGGCCATCCCCAGGAGGGCGGACGCCGTGCCCCCCGCGGGGGCGTCCTGGACGGCCAGGAGATTCCGCGCCCCCGCCCCCACGTCCCCATCGCCGTGGAGGGGGAGCCGTCCCATGCTCCGGGCCAGGGCCCCCAGGGCGGTTCCGTCGGCCTCCTCCTGGGAAGCCGAGGCCAGCGCCCCCCGGATCCGATCCACGGTCTCGGGTCCACTCCCCCGGGCCGCCTGGGCCAAGGCGTTGGCCGCCTCTCCCCGGACGGCCGGGTCCGGATCCCCGAGCCCGGCCACCAGGGCCTCCACACCCTCGGGACGCTCCAGGCGCCCCAGGGCGCGGAGGGCCGCCCTCCGGATCCCCGGGTGGGGGGAAAGGGCGCCGGCCTCCAGTCGGGCCAGGTCCCCGGGGCCCGACGCCCGCCGGTCCTCCGCCTCCAGGAGCTCCTGGTACGTCTCCGGGTCGGGGGCGATGTCCTGGAAGGTGAGGATGGGATCGCTGGGGGCTTCCTCGGGAGGAGTCGGGCGCTCCCCGCACCCCGCCACCAGGAGGAGGAGGAGCGGGAGAGGGCCCCGGAAGGGTGCTGCGGGGGGTCTCACCGGATCACATCACCGGACGGGGCGCGGGGTGCAGGCGCACCGCCCAGACCCCGGAGTTGGTGTCGGTGAAGAAGATCATCCCCTTGTAGGGCATGGCGCTCCACACCATGGGCGAGTTGGGGACGTACCCCAGGGGATCGGCGGAGCGGTAGACGGCCATCTCCCTCCCCTGGGTGTAGAGGTTCCCCATGA